>JBPRGE010000148.1:0-16186 GCA_051418035.1 Candidatus Longimicrobiales bacterium M2_2A_002 | reverse complement strand
CTCGTGGCGATACGCGGCGCTGCCTACCGGAGCGGGCTGCTCCGGACCCACACGGCGCCGGCGCCGGCCATCAGCGTGGGCAACCTGACGGTGGGCGGGACGGGGAAGACGCCGCTCGTCCGCTGGATCACGGCGCGGCTGCTGGAGCGGGGTCGCACGCCCGGGATCCTCCATGGCGGGTACTCGGACGACGAGCCGGCGCTCCACCGTCGCTGGTTCCCGTCGCTCCCCGTGATCGCCGAGCGGGACCGCGTGCGGGGCGCCGAGGCTGCGGTGGCGGAGGGCGCGGACGTGCTGGTCCTCGATGACGCGTTCCAGCACCGGCGGATCGAGCGGACGCTGGACACGGTGGTGGTGGCGGCCGGGAGCTGGACGCCGCGGCCGCGGCTGCTGCCGCGGGGACCGTACCGCGAGCCGATCGGAGCGCTGGACCGGGCCGACCTGGTCGTGGTGACCCATCGCCGCGGCGGGAGCGACGAGGCCGCGGAGGTGGCCCGAAGCGTGCGAGAGCACACCGACGCGCCCGTGGCGGTGGCCCGACTCGCGCCGGGCGAGTGGCTGGCCGCGGACGGGAATCCCCGTTCGGGCCGACCCGAGCAGGGCGTTGCGGTCGCGGGGATCGGGCGGCCGGCCGCGTTCTTCGTCCAGGTCGAGGAGAGCGGAGTCCGTCTGACGGCCACGCTGCCGTTCCGTGACCACCACGAGTACGGGCCCGGCGACGCGGCCCGGATCCGGGAGGTGGCGGCGGGAGGGGCGGTGATCACCACCGCCAAGGACGCCGTGAAGCTGGCGGCGCTGCTTCCCGACACCGATATCTGGGTGCAGGATCAGACAGTGGTCTTCGAGGAAGGGGAGGGCGTCGTATTGGAAGCGATGGAGGAAGCGATCCGATGAGGGAGCTCCGGGCGGACGTGCTGGTGATCGGGTCCGGCATCGCGGGGCTCACGTTCGCCCTCGAGATCGCGGACCACGCGTCGGTGCTGCTGGTGACCAAGAAGCGGAGGGCCGACTCGAACACGAACCACGCCCAGGGCGGGATCGCGGCGGTCATGAGCCCGGCGGACAGCTTCGAGTCCCATGTCCGGGACACGCTCGAGGCCGGCGCCGGGCTCTGTCACGAGGACGCCGTCCGGGAGCTGGTCCGGGAAGGCCCCGACCGGGTGCGGGACCTCATGGAGTGGGGCGCCGACTTCACCACCAGCCACGGAGAGCTGGCACTGGGCCGCGAGGGCGGGCACTCGCACCGCCGTATCGTCCACGCCAAGGACCTGACCGGCCGGGAGATCGAGCACGCGCTCCTCCAGGCCGTGGCCGACCACCCGTCCATCGAGACGTCCGAGGACCACCTCGTCCTCGACCTGCTGGTGGCCCGGGACGGCGAGCCGCGCTGCGGGGGCGCCCTCGTCTTCGACCACCGGCACGCCGAGCTGGCTACCGTCCGGGCCCGGGCCACGTTCCTCGCCACGGGCGGGCTCAGCCGCGTCTACCGGCACACGACGAACCCGGCGATCGCGACCGGCGACGGTGTCGCGATGGCGTTCCGGGCGGGCGCGACGGTCGCCAACCTCGAGTTCGTCCAGTTCCACCCGACGGCGCTGTACCCGGCCGAGGGGCAGGCCATCCTGATCAGCGAGGCCGTACGGGGCGAGGGCGCCGTCCTGCGGACGATGGACGGCGACCCGGTCATGGCCGGCCACCCCATGGGCTCTCTGGCCACCCGGGACGTGGTGGCCCGGGAGATCGACCGGGTGCTGAAGGAGACCGGCGCGCCCCATGTGCTGCTCGATATCTCGGAGATCGGGGCGGCGGCCTTCCGGGACCGGTTCCCGTACATCGTGGAGGCGTGCGCGGCCCGGGGCGTGGACGTCCCCTCGGAGCCGATCCCCGTGGTGCCGGCGGCGCACTACGCGTGCGGCGGAGTGCGGACCGACCGGGACGGGCGTACGGACCTGCCGGGGCTCATGGCGGCCGGGGAGGTAGCGTGTACTGGCGTCCATGGCGCGAACCGTCTAGCATCCAACTCGCTCCTGGAGGCCGTGGTGTTCAGCCACCGGGCGGCCCGCGCGCTGGAATCCGAGCTGGCCGCGTCGGCGCCGGATACCGGGGTCCCGCCGGTCGCGGATCCCGGCCCTGAGTCGGGGGAATGGAAGGCGGTCCAGGACGAGCTCCGGTCGCTCATGTGGGACGACTGCGGGATCGTCCGCAGCGATGAGCGCCTGGCCGTGGCCGAGCACAGGATCCGGGACCTCCGACGTCGGGCCGACGCGCTGTGGCGGACCGGGCCCGTGGACACGGACCTGGCCGAGACCCGGAACCTCTGCGATGTGGCACTGCTCATCGTGCGCAGCGCACGGAGCCGGACGGAGAGCCGGGGGCTCCACTACAACGTCGACCATCCCGAAACAGACGCGAACCAGCGGGCGGACACCGTGCTCCGCTCGGACGAGGATTGATGCCGAGCAGCGTGCCCAATCTCATCCACGCGGACAAGGACCCGGTCCTGAGCGAGGAGAACCCGTTTGAAGCCATGATGGAGCGCTTCGACCGGGCCGCCGAGCTTCTGGACCTGGAGCCCGGGCTCTACGCCGTGCTCCGGAACCCGGAGAAGCAGGTGATCACGTCGATCCCCGTCCGGAAGGACAACGGGGAGGTCGAGGTGTTCCAGGGGATCCGGGTCCTGTACAACACGTCCCGGGGACCGGCCAAGGGCGGGATCCGGTTCGACGCGAACGTCACGCTGGACGAGGTCACGGCGCTGGCGGCGTGGATGACGTGGAAGTGCGCCGTCGTCGACATCCCGTTCGGCGGTGCGAAGGGCGGCGTGGTGTGCGACCCGTACCGCCTCTCGACGGGCGAGCTCGAGCGCCTCACCCGCCGCTACACCGCGTCGATCCTGGACGTGCTGGGTCCCGAGTCCGATGTGCCGGCGCCGGATGTGAACACCAACGAGCGGGTCATGGCGTGGATCATGGACACCTACTCCATGCACCAGCGCCATACCGTGACGTCCGTGGTGACGGGGAAGCCCGTGGCCATGGGCGGCTCGCAGGGGCGCCGGGAGGCTACGGGCCGGGGCGTCAAGATCGTGGTCCGCGAAGCGCTCCGGGAGCTCGGGATGCCCGGCCACGGAACCACCGTCGCCGTCCAGGGCTTCGGCAACGTGGGGTCGGTGGCCGCCAAGCTGCTGGAGGAGGACGGCCTCACCGTCGTGGCCATCAGCGACATGACCGGCGCCGTCTACAACCCGAACGGGATCTACATCGACGAGGCACTGAAGTGGATCGCCGAGAACCAGTTCCTGGAAGGGTTCCCGCACGGCGAGTCGCTCACCAACGAGGAGCTGCTGGAGCTGGACGTGGACGTGCTGGTGCCGGCGGCACTGGAGAACGTGATCACCAAGAAGAACGCCGGGAACGTGAAGGCCAGGATCGTCGCCGAGGGGGCCAACGGGCCGACCACGGCGCCCGCCGACGCGATCCTCGAAGAGAGCGGCATCTTCGTGATCCCGGACATCCTGGCCAATGCCGGCGGCGTGACCGTCAGCTACTTCGAGTGGGTCCAGAACCGGGAGGGGTACTTCTGGAGCGAGGAGCTGGTGAACGAGCGGCTCCAGGATGTCATGGTCCGGTCCTTCCACCAGGTCCTCGACTACGCGCGGCAGCACGACGTCAACCTCCGGACCGCCTCCTACATGCTGGCCATCGACCGGGTGGCTGCCGTGCACCGCATGCGCGGCATCTACCCGTGAGCCGGGGACGCCCGTGAACGTCACCGTCCTGGGCGTGGGCTCACCCTCCCGCCTCCTGGCCCCGGCCATCCGGGAGTACGAGGAGCGGGCCGCTCGCTACTGGAAGCTCGCGACCGCCACCGTCGACCCCGAGAAAGCGTCGAAGAACCGACCCGTCGAGGAGATCATGGCCGCAGAGGCCGACCGCCTCCGGGCCGTCGTCCCCGACCGGACCGAGATCGTGGCGCTCACCCGGAAAGGGAAAGGGTACACGTCCCGGGGGCTGGCGAAGTACCTCAACGAGCTGGCCGTCCGGGGCGCCGAGGGGGCCACGTTCGTCCTCGGTGGGGCCTACGGCCTCGATCCCACGCTGGTGAAGCAGGCCGGCCGGCGCATGAGCCTCTCGCCCATGACGCTGCCCCACGACCTGGCCCGCCTCGTGCTCGCCGAACAGCTGTACAGGGCGGGCACCATCATCCGGCGCGAGCCGTATCACAAGGGCTGACCCCAAGCAGAGGTGCACGTGGAGCTGAATCTCGAGATCCGTGTCCGGCAGGTGGGCGGGAACGACCTGGTCGACGACTACGTCGCCGGTAACGACGCGCTCGCCCCGTTCTTCCCGGGCCACCCCTTCGACCCCGCCGCGTACCGTCGCAAGGCCGACGAGGTCCGGGCCCGGTTCGACGCCGACGCACGCCGGGCCATGGCCGCCGCCGTCCGGCCCGTGGGCGACGGCGCGGCCGACAAGCTCGCCCGCATCGCCGGGGGCGACGGGTTCTTCGTCACCACCGGTCAGCAGCCCGGCCTCTTCGGCGGCCCGCTCTACACCATCCACAAGACGCTCAGCGCCGTGGCCCTGGCGGAGCGGCTCGAGCGGCTGCTCGATGCGCCCGTGCTCCCCCTCTTCTGGGTCGCATCCGATGACCACGACTGGGAAGAGGCCAACCACACCTGGCTCCTGGACTCCGCCAACGAGCTCCATCGGCTGACGCTGGACGGCGACGCCGAGTCCCATCGATCCATGGGCGCCCGATCGCTGGACGGCGCCGCAGAATCCGCTTTAGGTGAGCTGGAAGAAATCCTTCCGCCATCAGAGTTTAGGCCCGTCCTGATGGAGCGGCTCGAAGCCGCCTACCACGACCACACGGTGGCCGGGGCGTTCACCGAGCTGATGGAGGGGCTGGTGGGCGACCTGGGGCTCGGGGTGGTCGACGCGCAGGACCCGGTGGTCCGTCGTCTCGACGGGCCGGTGATCCGCCGGGAGCTCGAGAATGCGGAAGCGCACGAGGCGGTCCTGGGCAGGCAGACGGAGCGGCTGAAGGGGCTGGGCTACGACGCGCAGGTGCCGATCCTGCCGGGCGCCGTGAACGTCTTCTACGAGGACGAGGAGCACGGGCGGGAGCGGCTGCTGCGGGAGAACGGGTCGTGGGTGCTGCGGGCGTCGCAGCGATCGCTGGGCGAGGACGAGCTGTGGGCGCTGTACGAGGCCGAGCCGGAGCGGTTCTCGGCCAACGTCGTTCTGCGGCCGGTGGTGGAGAGCGCCGTGTTCCCGACACTGGCCTACGTGGGCGGCCCCGGCGAGACGCGGTACCTGGCCCAGACCGGGTGCCTGTTCGAGGCCCACGGGATCGGGATGCCACTCGTCTACCCACGGTTCGGCGTGACGCTGATCGAGGGGAAGGTCCGCAAGGTGCTGGACAAGTTCGGTCTGGACGAGGCGGATTTCCTGGAGCGGCCGGTACACGAGGTCGTCTCGGACGTGGTGCGGGAGGACGTGCCCGAGGCGGTGCAGGAGGCGGTCAACGGGCTCCGTCAGGCGATGCAGGAGGGGTACCAGGCGCTGTACGACGCGGCAGAGCCGATCGACCCGACGCTGAAGGGGCCGATCTTCGGGGCGCGGAACGAAGCGTTCAAGGGCATCTCGGACGTGGAGAAGAAGATCCGTCACCACGTCAAGCTGAACGAAGAGACGGAGCTGGAGCAGATCGAGAAGGCGGCCATCAATCTGGTGCCCGAAGGGAAGCCCCAGGAGCGAGTGCTGAACGTGCACCAGTACCTGGCCCGATACGGCCCCGATCTGATCCCCGCCATCCTCGAACGGATGGATGTGGCGCTGGACGGCGAGTACCCCGTCTGGACCGGCGTCGACTGCGAGTAGTCAGAATCGGGAGATCAGAGTCGGGAGACCAGAGCTCGTAGCTCTCCGTGGCTGGTGGATCGTGGCTGGCGGATCGTGGCTGGTGGATCGTGGCCACTCACGAGCCGTGTATCGTGCATCGTGCATCGTGACTCCGCCTTTTCAGGTTGCCGGACCGAATCCCGGGCGTCTATGATGGCCTCATGATGTGGAGCGTGATCCTGATCCTCGTCCTGCTGATCCCGCTGCTCGCGGTCGTCCTGGATTCCCGTCTGGGTCGGGCGCTGGCGAGCCGGATCGAGGGGGGCGGTCCCGACAACGCCCGTCTCGCCGCGCTGGAGGCGGAGCTGGAGCGTCTCGCCACCGAGCTCGAGCGGGTGCAGGAGCAGACGGAGTTCGTGACCCGTCTGCTGGAGGAGAGGACCGAAGGATCGGATCGGCTCCCGCCCGACCGGGCCGGTGGCTGAGTCCTCGCCGCGCGAGGGGTCCTCCGCCCGGTCCGCGCAGTGGGTGGCGGCGGGCATCCTCCTGAGCCGGATCGCGGCCGTGGTCCGGGAAGCCTTCATCGGGAAGTTCCTGGGCACGTCGTACGCGGCGGACAGCTTCCGGACGGCGCTGCGGCTCCCGAACGTGCTGCAGAACCTGCTGGGGGAGGGGACGCTGAGCGCGTCGTTCATCCCCGTCTATTCGGAGCTTCTGGAGGAGGGCAGGGAGGAGGAGGCGGGTCGGGTCGCGGGCGCCATCTTCGCGCTGCTCGTGGCGCTGGCGGGCGTGCTCACGCTGATCGGGATCGTGGCGGCCCCGGTGCTGGTCTCCGTGTTCACGCCGGGGTTCGTCGGCGACCCGCGCTACGACCTGACGGTCCGGCTGGTCCGGATCATCTTCCCGATGACGGGCGTGCTGGTCCTGTCGGCGTGGTCGCTGGGCGTCCTGAACAGCCACCGCCGGTTCTTCATCCCGTACGTGGCGCCGGTGCTCTGGAACGGCGCGATGATCGGGGCGCTGATCGCGTTCGGCCCCGGCGCGTCCCAGCGGTCGATGGCGACGATCCTGGCGTGGGCGGCGCTCCTGGGCGGCGGGCTGCAGTTCGGGTTCCAGCTGCCGTGGGTTCTCAGGGTCAGCCGCGGGCTCCGGATCCGGTGGGACACGAAGCTGGCCGGGGTCCGGGAGACGGTGCGGAACGCCGGGCCGGCGATCGCGGGGCGTGGCGTGGTCCAGATCAGCGGCTACATCGACATCTTCCTGGCGTCGCTGCTGGGGATCGGCGCCGTGGCCACGCTGACGTACGCCCAGACGCTGTACCTCCTCCCGGTGGGCCTGTTCGGGATGGCCGTGGCCGCCGCGGAGCTGCCGGAGCTCTCCAGGGAGCGGTCGAGCGCGGACCGGATCCGGGAGCGGGTGAATCGCGGGCTGGGGCAGGTCGCGTTCTACGTGATCCCGTCGCTCCTGGCGTTCTGGGTGCTGGGCGATGTGGTGGTGGCGGCGATCTACGAGCGGGGCGAGTTCACCCGGAGCGACACACTGGTGACCTGGGCGATCCTCGCCGCGTACAGCATCGGGCTGTTCGCCTCCACCGGGACCCGGGTCTTCTCGTCCGCCTTCTTCGCGCTCCACGACACGAAGACGCCGGCCAAGGTGGCGGCGCTCCGGGTCACGCTGTCGGCCGTGCTGGGTGTGGTGCTCATGGTCCAGTTCGGGCGCGTCGCGTTCAACGGGGCGACGCTGGGGCCGCTCACGATCCCGGCGTTCTCCTTCGGGCCGTACGGCTTCGGCATCTGGGAGATCGAGCCGATCGGCGGCGAGACGCTGGGGCCGGTGGGGCTGACGGCCGCCGCGGGCGTGGCGGCGTGGCTCGAGTGGTGGCTGCTCCGTCGTCGCCTGGTCGCGGCGGTGGGCGAGGTGCGACCGCCCATGGGCGACGTGGGGCGGATGCTCGCCGCCGGCCTCATCGGTGCCGGCGCTGCTCGCGGGCTGACCTTCCTGCTGCCGTCCGGGCTGGGCACGGTGCTGCCGGCGGTGGTGGTGCTGGGCACGTTCGGCGGGGTCTACCTGGGGCTCGGCCACCTCCTCGGCCTCGACGAGGGCCGGGCCTTCGTCGACCGGTTCCGGCGCCGGCTCGGACGCCGCTGAGCCCCGTGGGACCCGACCGGGCGAGGGACGGGACCGCACTGCGGTCGAGGGGCGCCGATCCCCGGAACGACAGCGGGTCGCGGGGTACTACACGGCGGACCCGAACCGCAGTGAGGCCGTGACGGATACGCTGGACCGGAAGCTCGAGACCCTGCCGGACCGACCGGGCGTCTACACCTTCAAGGACGCTGATGGCGAGATCCTGTACATCGGGAAGGCGAAGTCGCTGCGGAGCCGCGTCCGGGGCCACTTCAGCCAGGACCCGGCCACGTCGATCAAGAACCGGGAGATGCTCCGGCGGGCGGCGGACGTGGACACGATCGTGGTGGGCAGCGAGGCCGAGGCGCTGCTCCTCGAGTCGAACCTGATCAAGACCCACCAGCCGCGGTTCAACATCCGGCTCAAGGACGACAAGCGGTACCCGTACATCAAGGTCACGGTGAAGGAGCCGTTCCCCCGGGTCTTCGTGACGCGGCGGGTGGAGAACGATGGGTCGAAGTACTTCGGCCCGTACACGGAAGTGGGCGCCATGCGGCAGGCGCTGGAGGTGGTGAAGCGGGCGTACACGGTCCGGAGCTGTCGCTACGACCTCCCGGAGGAGACGCCGAGCCGGCCGTGCCTCGACTACCACATCGGACGGTGCAGGGCGCCGTGCGTGGGCTACCAGTCCGAGGAGGACTACGGCGCCATGACCGACGAGATCCTGGATGTCCTGGGCGGGAACGTCGATCGGGTCCGCGACCGGGTGGCCGCCGAGATGGAGGAAGCCGTCGAGGCGCTGGAGTACGAGCGGGCGGCCAAGCTGCGGGACACGCTGACGGGGCTGGAGGCCATCGAGCGGCGGCAGCGGGCGCTGGATGTCCAGGGCGGCGACCAGGACGTGGTGGGCCTCGCCCGGGACGGCGACCAGGCGACGGCCGTGCTGCTCCGGATCCGCGGCGGGAAGCTGCTGGGCCGGGAGGTGGATCATTTCGAGAACCTCGAGTCCGAGGACGAGGAGGCGGTGACCGCCGCCGTGGCGACCCGCTTCTATCTGGGTCGGGGCGTGCACGGGCAGACCGACCTCCCGAAGGAGGTGCTGCTCCCGCACGACTTCGACGACCGGGCGGCGCTCGAGGAGATCCTGGACGACGTGACGGAGCGGAAGATCACGCTCCACGTCCCGCAGCGGGGCGAGAAGCTGCGGCTGGTGGAGCTGGCCGCCCAGAACGCCCGGCACATGCTGGAGGAGCGGTCGGTCATGGACCAGGCGGTGCGGTCCCGGGCCGACGATGTGGTCTACGAACTGCAGGAGGCCCTGGAGCTGAAGGTCGTCCCCCGACTCATCGTCTGCTTCGACATCTCCCACACGCAGGGCACCGAGGTCGTGGGCAGCGCCGTGGTGTTCGAGAACGGGGAGCCGAAGAAGTCCGAGTACCGCCGGTTCAGGATCCGGGGCGAGTGGGGGAATGACGACTACCGCTCCATGGCCGAGGTGGTGCGCCGCTACTTCCGCCGGCGACTGGAGGAGGACGACGCGCCCATCCCGGAGCTCGCGGTCATCGACGGCGGGAAGGGGCAGCTGTCGGCGGCGGTCCGGGCCCTCGACGACGTCGGCGCGACCGATGTCCAGCTGTGCGCGCTGGCGAAGCGGGAGGAAGAGGTCTACCGTCCCGGTCGGTCGGAGCCGTACCGGCTGCCCAGGACGCACCCGGGGCTCCGGCTCCTGCAGCGCGTCCGGAACGAGGCGCACCGCTTCGCCCACGGCTACAACCGGAAGCTCAGGGGGAAGCGGACGCTCTCGAGCGAGCTGTCCGAGATCCCGGGCGTCGGACCGAAGCGGCAGCAGGTGCTGCTGAGCCGGTTCGGAAGTGTCCGGGCGATCCGGGAGGCCGGCGTCGACGCCGTGACCGCCGTGCCCGGCTTCTCCGACACGCTGGCCCGAACGATCATGGACCACCTGAACGAGAGCGAATGAACCGAGTCCGAACGCGCTTCGCGCCCAGCCCCACCGGGGAGCTCCACGCCGGGAACGTCCGGATCGCGGTCCTGAACTGGCTCGTGGCCCGCCACCACGACGGCGACTTCGTCCTCCGGATCGAGGACACCGACATCGGGCGGAACGTGGCCGAGGCCGAGGCGGGGATCATGGCCGATCTCCGCTGGCTCGGGCTCGACTGGGACGAGGGCCCCGACATCGGGGGTCCCCACGCCCCGTACCGCCAGAGCGAGCGCGTCGCCCGGTACGCCGACCGGACCCGGTCGCTGCTGGAGGCCGGGCGGGCGTACCGCTGCTTCTGCTCGCCGGACACGCTCCAGGCGGCGCGGGAGGCGGCGCTGGCGGCGGGCGAGAGCCCGCGCTACCCCGGGACCTGCCGGACACTGGAAGTCGGCGAGGCGGAGCGGCGGGCGGACGCCGGCGAGCCGTACGTGCTGCGGCTCCGGACGCCTTCCGACGGCGAGATCGTCGTGGAGGACGCGATCCGGGGAACGGTGGTCTTCGCTGCCGCGGAGATCGGCGACTTCGTCATCCTGCGCCCGGACGGGCTGCCGACCTACAACTTCGCCGTGGTCGTGGATGACGCGGCCATGGCGATCTCCCACGTGGTCCGGGGCGCCGGCCACCTCTCCAACACCCCGCACCAGCTGCTGGTGTACCGGGCGATCGGAGCGGAGCCGCCGGTCTTCGCCCACGCCCCGACCGTGCTCGGCGACGATCGCTCGAAGCTGTCGAAACGGTCCGGGGCCCGGCCGCTCCGGGAGCTCCGGGAGGAGGGGCTCCACCCCGACGCGGTCGTCAACTACCTGTCGCTCCTGGGATGGTCGAGCCCGTCGGGCGAAGAGGTCCTGTCCCGCGACCGGCTCATCGACGAGATCTCGCTGGACCGGATCAACGCCGGCGACGCAGTCTTCGACCCGACGAAGCTCCGGTGGCTCTCCGCTCAGCACATCGACCGGATGCCGCTGAACGATCTCTACGAGGCGACGCGGGGCCACGTCGAGGGCTCCCGGTACGCCCCACTCCTCGACGGGCGCTACCTCCAGGCGCTGGAGGCCGTCCGATCCCATCTGTCCGCCTTCTCCGAGGTCGTGGACCACCTGGGCCACTTCGTCGGGCCCGACGGTCCGCCGCCCGCGCCGGAGTCGGACGCCGCGCCGGTCCTCGAATCGGTCCGGGACGCCCTGGAGGCCGTCCAGCCGTGGACGGCGTCCACCGTTCGGGACGCCCTCAAGGCGGCCGGGAAGCGCGTCGGCGCCCGTGGCCGCGACCTCTATGTCCCTGTCCGACAGGCCGTTACAGGAGAGGAGCACGGTCCGCCGCTGGCCGCGGTCATCACGGTGCAGGGCCGGGACCGCGCGGTGGGGCTGCTGGAGGCGGCGCTTCGCCGGGCGCGAAACGGGGTTTGACCCCGGGTCGGACGCCGCCCTACATTGCCGCGCTATGAACGGCGGGGGAGGGACCGGGTGCAGGGGCTGATCATCGACCCGTTCGCGGGCATCAGCGGCGACATGCTCCTGGGTGCGCTCGTGGATCTGGGTCTCGCGCCGGATCGGCTCCGCTCGTTCGTGGAGGCGACAGGGCTCGACGCCGAGGTCCGCGTCGAGCGGGTCGACCGGAGCGGGATCGCGTGCGCCAGGGTCGTCTTCGTGCTACCGGAGGAGCAGTCCCACCGTCACCTGTCGGATGTGCTGGAGGTGGTCCGGAGCGCGAAGCTGCCGGAGCCGGTACGGGACCGGGCGGAATCGGTCTTCCGCCGGCTCGCGGAAGCAGAGGCCTCGGTCCACGGCGTGGACGTGGAGTCGGTGCACTTCCACGAGGTCGGTGCGCTCGACTCGATCCTCGACGTGGTCTGCGTCGCGGCCGCCGTGGACGCGCTGGGGTACACGGCGTTCTACACGCGGCCGGTGGCCGTGGGGACGGGGACCGTGACCATGGACCACGGGGAGTACCCGCTCCCCGCGCCGGCGACGGCCCGGCTCCTCCGGGGGCTGCCGGTCCGGGATACGGGATACGCCGAGGAGCGTACGACGCCCACGGGCGCCGCGCTGCTGGCGGAGCTGACGGGTGGAACGTTCGCACCATCGGAGGTGATATACGGGCGGAGCGGGTACGGGGCGGGCAGCCGGGATCCGGCCGGTCGTCCCAACTGCCTCCGCCTGCAGGAATGCCGTGTCGTGGCGCCCAGCGGGCGGGAGCCGGCCGAGGCAGGGCAGGCGGTCTACGCCTTGCAGGCCGATATCGACGACCTCGCGCCCGAGTACGTGGTCGCGGCCCGCGAGGCGCTGGTGGAGGCCGGGGCGCTGGACGTCACGGTGCTCCGGGTCGACATGAAGAAGGGGCGTCCGGGCGTACGGCTTGAGGCGCTGGCCCCGGAGGCGTGGCTGGAACGGGTGGTCGACGCGTTCTTTGTCGGAACGTCGACCATCGGCGTACGTTTCTGGCGGGTCGAGCGCGCCGTGCTCGCCCGAACGGAGACGGTCGTGGAGTGGCGGGAGCACCCGATCCGGGTGAAGCGGGTCACGCTGCCGGACGGGTCGGCGCGGTGGAAGCCGGAATACGACGATGTCGCCGCGGCGGCCCGGGCGGAAGGCGTGACCCCGTACGAGGTACGGTCCGAGCTGAGAGAGGAAGAGAGCCGAGACGGCTCCTGATCTTACGACGAGGAGAGGACAGATCCCATGATTGAGGGAGGATATCGGATGATCCGCGCGAAGGGACTCATCCTGGCCATGACGGTCGCGTTCGCCACGGCCTGCGCCAGCGGAGGCACGGGTGGCGGCGAGATGCCTGCGGCGGAGACGGGCAACCGTCCCACCGACAACTCGTACACCGGGTCCGCAGGCGTGCACCTGGTCCAGGCCGGTCTGGCGGAAGGCCAGGAAGCGGAACAGCACTATCGGGCCGCGCTCCAGGATGCCATGACCGGCATCCAGACGGACTCCACGAACCCGAAATCGTACCTCCAGGCGGGGCAGGCGGCGATCGGGCTGCAGCAGTGGGTCAGGGCGGACAGCATGCTCGACCGGGCGCTGGAGCTCTACCCGCCGTACGAGGAGCGCATCGTCGCGGAGCGTGAGCAGGCCTGGGTCGACGCGTACAACACGGGGGCCGAGGCGCTGAACCAGGGCAACCTGGAGAAGGCGCTGACGTACCTGGAGGGCGCCGATACCATCTACCAGGGCCGTCCCGAAGCGAGGATGGCGCTGGGCTCGCTGTACATGGGCCGCGGCGACACGGAGGCCGCAGCCGAAGCGTACCGCGACGCGCTGGAGATCCTGTCGGGTCCGCCGCCGGAGGGGATGAACGAGGAGCAGGTGGCCGGCTGGGCCCGGGACCGGCAGGTGGCCGCGTTCAACGCGGCGCAGCTGCTGGCCGAGAGCGGCGACTACGAGGACGCGATCTCCGTCCTTCAGGGCTTCCTGGAGGAGAACGAGGGGCGCCTCGAGCCCAGCACGGAGCTGCGGGCGAAAACGGCGCTGGCCGGGTTCATGGCCTCGGCGGGTCAGACGGCGGAGGCCGAAGCGCTGTTCGCCGAGATCTCCACCCGGGAGGACCTGACGAGCGCCGACCACTTCCAGGTCGGGATCGGGTACTTCAACACGGGCGACTACGCCCAGGCGGCCGAGGCGTTCAAGCAGGCCGCGGAGCTGAACCCGTACTCCCGCGACGCGCTGCTGAACCTGGTGCAGTCGCTCTACTCCCAGGCCCTCGACGTCGAGGAGCTGGAGCCGGGCGCGGAGCGTGACGAGCAGCTGGTCGAGATCTACGACGAGCTGCTGGCCGCGGCCGAGCAGGTCCGTACGCTGGACCCGCTGAACCGGAACCTCCTCTCCTTCATGCTGCGGTCGCTCCAGGCCAAGGCCGAGATGGCGGACCAGTCGGAGGCCCGGCAGCTGGCGCAGCGGACCCAGGAGCTGGTCCGGACATACCAGGAGCAGTCGTACGAGGTATCCCAGATCTCCGTGCGCACGAACGCGCAGAACCAGGCGGTGGTCACGGGCGTCCTGACGAACCTCACGGGGACGGCCGGCGATGAGGTCCAGCTGCGCTTCTCGCTGATGGACCAGGAGGGCAATACCCTGGACTCGGCGACGATCTTCGTCCAGGCGCCGGAGCAGAACGCGTCGACGGAGTTCCAGACGACGCTCGATACGGTCAACGGCGAGTTTGCCGGCTGGAAATACGAGGTCGTGAACTGACCGATCGCCGATCGGGCAGCGAAAGGCGCCGGCCCCCGGGTCGGCGCCTTTCTTTTTGTCGATCACGGCCGTACGCTTCGGGCGAGCGATGTCGACCGAGAGGGGAGAGGGAGCCATGCAGGAATGCCCGGAGTGCGGGACGCTGGTCGCCGATGGTCACGCCGTCTGCCCGAGCTGCGGATATGGTCTCATGGACAAGACCCGGACATGCGACCAGTGCCGCGAGACCATCGCCGCCACGGCGGAGGCGTGCCCGGCGTGCGGCCACTTCGCCGTGGCCGAGGCGTGCGACCTCCACCCCGATCGTGAGGCGCCGGGCCAGTGCGCGCTGTGCGGCCGGAACCTCTGCGAGGAGTGCGAGGCCGGCGGACGCTACCACCTGTGCGAGGACCACGCCGACGTCCCGATCGTGGAAGGGTGGGCGCAGGTGCTGGCGATCCCCGACGAGGTCCAGGCCCACCTGATCGAGGAGAACCTGCAGGCCGAGGGGATCGACAGCCGGATCCTGTCGAAGAAGGACCACTTCGCCATCCCCGTCGAGTTCGGCGACCTCGCCCGGGTCCGGGTGCTGGTCCCGACCTACGCCTACCAGGAGGCCGAGCACGTTCTGGAGGCGCACCGGGACGCAGTGGGCGACGTGGCGTTCGGCTGCCCCAACTGCGGCGAGCCGTACGAGGAGGGTGCGAGCGAGTGCTCGAACTGTGGGGAGCCGCTGGCCTGACGCCCGGGTCGCTCGCCACGAAACTCAGGAGGGGCGGCCGGGTACTGCTGAGTGTACGGTCTCGTAATCTGAACGAGGGCGGTCCCGTGGGCCGCCCTTCGTCTTGAGGGAAGCCGATGGTTCGAATCGCCGAAATCCTGCCGGGGAGCATTGCCGATGAGCTGGAGCTGCGCATCGGCAGCCGCATCGTGCGGATCAACGGCGAGATCGTGCGCGACACCATCGACTTCCGGTTCATGGAGGCCGACGGGACGCTCGAGGTCGAGGTCCAGGACCCGTCCGGCGACGGTGCGCTCTACGACATCGAGAAGCCGGCCGGCGAGTCACTGGGCGTGGTGCCGAGCCCGGACGCGGTCCGGGAGTGCGCCAACAAGTGCGTCTTCTGCTTCATCGACGGGAACCCGCCCGGCGTCCGGGACTCGCTCTACCTCCGGGATGACGACTTCCGGCTCTCCTTCACCTACGGCAGCTACGTCACACTGACGAACCTGGGGCCGAACGGGTTCCAGCGGCTGATCGACCAGCGCCTGTCCCCGCTGTACGTGAGCGTGCACGCCACGGAGCCGGAGATCCGGATGAAGCTCCTGGGCGTGCCCCGGGGCGGCGACATCATGGAGAAGCTCGAGCGGCTCACGGCCGCGGGCACGGAGATCCACACGCAGGTGGTGCTGTGCCCGGAGTGGAACGACGGGGGGCACCTCGACCGCACCATCGCCGACCTGTGGTCGCTGGGCCCGAACATCCTGTCGCTGTCGGTCGTGCCGGTGGGGCTCACCAAACACAACATGGGCCGGCCCGTGCGGCACCTGACGACCGAGGAGGCCGGACGCGCCATCGAGCAGGTCGACGTCGCCCGGGCGCGGGCGCAGGCCGAGCGCGGGGTCGGGTGGGTCTACGCCGCCGACGAGATGTTCCTGGCGGCCGGCGAGCCCGTACCCGGATCGGGGTACTACGACGACTGGCCGCTCACGGAGAACGGCGTGGGCGCCGTCCGCCGGTTCCTCGACGATGTGGCCGGGATCGTGGCCGACCCGCCGGCGCTGGCCGGGACGGTCGGTCTCGTGACGGGCACCCGGATGGCCGAGGTCATGGCGCCGATCCTGGACGCGCTGTCCGGGTCGACCGGAGCCGACTTCCGGCTGATCCCGGTGGAGAATCGCCTGTTCGGACCGACGGTCACGACGGCCGGGCTCCTGCCGGGCGAGGACATCCGGGACGCCATCGCGGCGACGGACGGGCTGGACGCGGTGCTGATCCCCGCCGAGGCGCTCAACGACGACGACCTGTTCAT
>JBPRGE010000147.1:0-6972 GCA_051418035.1 Candidatus Longimicrobiales bacterium M2_2A_002 | reverse complement strand
CGGGCCCGCGGGCTCCGGCATGTTGGCACGCGATGATCGTCACACTGACGCCGAACCCGTCCCTCGACCTGCTGTTCACGGCGGAGCG
Organism: Candidatus Longimicrobiales bacterium M2_2A_002; assembly: GCA_051418035.1. Lineage (GTDB taxonomy): Bacteria > Gemmatimonadota > Gemmatimonadetes > Longimicrobiales > RSA9 > JAWVYT01. Next base: position 6,884 of record JBPRGE010000147.1, on the reverse strand, counting down.
CCTGGTCTGGGACGACGCGAACCGGATCCCGATGCCGCGGCGCCGACCCGGCGGCCAGGGGATCAACCTCGTGCGCGCCGTCCGGATACTGGCGCCGGACGCGGCGACCCGGGCCGTCGCCCCGCTGGGCGGGCCGGTGGGTCGGGAGCTGCGGGATATGCTCGACGCGGAGGGCACACCGCTGACGGCGGTGCCCATCGCCGGCGAGAGCCGGGTCTTCGTGGGCGTGCGGGAGTCGGCGACCGGGCGATCGATGCTGCTGAACCCGCGCGGCCCGGAGATCACGGACGACGAGACCGGGTCGCTGCTGGGGGCGGTCGAAGCCGCGCTGGAGCTCGCGGCGCGCGGGCCCGCCTGGCTCGTGGCGTGCGGCAGCCTCCTCCCCGGGCTGCCCGCCGACTTCTACGCCCGGGTCGGCCGGCTGGCCCGGCGACAGCGCGCGCGGTTCGTGCCCGACTGCGATGGCCCGGCGCTGGCCGCTGCCGTCGGCGAGGCCGACCTGCTGGTCCCCAATGCGCTGGAGGCCGGGCGGCTCGTGGGCCGGCAGCTGGACTCGCCGGAGGCCGCCATCGATGCGGCCCGCGCGCTCCGGGAACGGGGCCCCGACCGGGTGGTCGTCACGCTGGGCGCGGATGGCGCCGTGGCGGTCGACGGCGCCGGCGCGTGGCGGGCCCGACCGCTGCCGCCGAAGTCGGCCGCGGAGCTCCTCGCCCGGTCGAGCGCCGTCGGCGCCGGCGACGCGTTCCTGGCCGCGCTGATCCTGGCGCTGGACGGCGGCGCCGCGACTCCCGACGCGCTGGCGGACGCTGTAGCCGCGGGGACGGCGGTGCTGCTCTCGGAGGGCGCTGAGCTGCTGCGGCGCGAGGACGCCGTGGAGGCGCGGGGATGGGTGGAGAGGGTGAGAGTCTAGAAGCTTCTCCCGCTCTACCGCAGGATCACCGTGAACCCGGCCTCGCCGCGCTGGATGGCGCGCTCGAAGCGGCGGCGGAGCGTGCGTTTGAGGGCGCTGCGGGTCGCGGGGACGAGCAGGGCGAACCCGAAGAGGTCGGTGAGGATGCCGGGGGTCAGGAGGACGATTCCCCCGATGAGGATCAGGAGGCCATCCACGAGCGCACCGGCGGGGGCGCGTCCCTGCCGCAGCTCGGCCTGGATCGCGAGCCATGCCCGGAGCCCCTGGCGGCGGGCGAGCGTGGCGCCGAGGAAGCCCGTGGCGACGACGATGGCCAGCGTCCACCACACGCCGATGGCCTGCCCGACCTGGATGAGGATCGCCAGCTCCACGATCGGGAGCACGATGAAGAGTGCGAGCAGGCGCAGGAACATGTCGGTATCTCGGGTGGCGCATCGGGACTGTGCTGCATCTCCTACACCGCGGCTGCGACAGTGTCCCGGCGGCCGACCCGCTGTGGCCCGCTCAGAGCGCCTTGATCTGGAGCTCGGGGTCGGCCGCGGCCGGCGGCTCGTCGGGGCGGAGCGGCTCGTAGACGTACGGCTCCCGTCTGCTCGCGGCACCGAGCGGGTACCGCCAGTAGCTCCACGGCTCCTCCACGAGCCGCTCCTCGGCGCGCCGGGTGATGAACTCGGGGATGTCGCCGAGCACGTCGACCCCGCGCTCGACGCGGAGCCGGTCGAGGGCCGCCATGCCCGGGTCGGGCTCGTCGTCCCTGACCCGGCGCCAGAGGGAGCGGACGATGTGCCCGATCCCGCGGACCGGGAGCCCGCCGGTGTCGGGGAGGTAGGAGACGCCACGGAACACGGGCGAGTGGAAGATGAGGTCGGCGTCGACCTCGACGAGCCAGATGCCGGCGCCATCGCCGCCGGCGGCCCGGAGCGCCCGCTGTCGGCGTCGCTCCAGCGCCTCGGGCGGTCCCAGCTTGTGGTAGGGCACCCAGAGCTCCCGATAGTGGAGGTCGGTGACGACCCACTCGAGCTGGCCGGCCTCGGGGCCGTCGGCCCGGATCCACAGGTCGACCCGCTCCCAGTCCCGTTCCCAGAACTTGTTCAGCTCGGCGGGGGACAGGAGCAGGTAGCGCCAGACCCAGTAGACCTTCCCCTCGAGCCACCACGGCGCGTCCCCGGGCCGGGTGTACGGGTGGCCCTCGCCCCCGGCGGTGTAGAGGAGGAGTGCCGGCGGGACGGGGCGGGGCACGAAGAACCAGTCGGCCAGGAGGTAGAGGACGAAGATCCCGGCCAGTGCCCAGAAGAACACGGACCAGTCGGCGGGCGTGGACGGGTTCAGCACACCGACGAGGTAGGATCCCAGCAGGATCGGGAGCGTGCCCAGCAGCGCCGTCAGCCACTCCCGGAAGATGCCGTAGAGGACCATGACCAGGACGGGGACCCCGATCACGAGCCAGTAGCGTGCGGAGAGCTCGAGCAGCCCGACCCCACTCAGGATCGGCGCGGCGACCCCGACCACCAGGAGCCCGAGCAGCGACGCCATGGGCAGCTTGTTCGCCGCCCAGAAGAGGGAGCTGAAGCCGGCGACGCGGTACGGGTCGAGGACGTCGCGGGCCAGGACCGTGTCGCCGAGTCGCACATCGCAGCGGGGTGGGAGCTCGGGGTCGCCCTGGTCGTCGGGCTCCCGGCCGGCGGGGTCCAGGGTCAGCCGGTAGCGGTCGAGCCGGTCGAGGACGGCGCGGCTGCGGGGGTTCCCGAACCGGAGCCGGTAACGCCCCAGCCGTCGGAACCGGCGGAAGGCGAAGAGGAACGGGCCCGCCAGGAACATGAGGAGGTACGACCACAGGGACGGCACGTCGAGCTCCGGCCGGTCGATCCCGAGCTTGAACAGCGGCGGGTCGACGAACCCACGCTCGGTGTGGCGGTCGGGGGTGACGCCATCCAGCCCGAGGACATTGGCCCAGTAGTCCACGAAGAGGAACGGTCCGCGGAGCAGCTCCTGCTGCCTGAACCACTGGACGAGTGCGCCCGGGCGGTCGGTGGGCACGGGTCTACGCCCCGACCAGCATCCGCTCCTGGGCGGTCTCGAATACCGTAACCACGTCCGGGTCGTAGCGGGTGCCGGCGCCCTCGACGATCTCGTCGACGGCCTCCGTCCAGAGCCGGGCCTGCCGGAACGCGCGGGTCGACGTGATGGCGTCGAGGGAGTCGGCCACGGCGACGACCCGGGCCTCGAGCGGGATGTCGTCGCCCTTCAGCCCGTCCGGGTAGCCCTTCCCGTCCCACCGCTCGTGGTGGTGCCGGGCCACGCCCAGGATGACGTCGTCGCGGAAGAGGTGGCGGAGCATCTCCCAGGAGGTGACCGGGTGCCGGCGGACCGCCTCGAACTCCTCGCTGGTCAGACGGTCCGTCTTGTTCAGGATGTTCTCGGGTACGCCCGTCTTGCCCACGTCCATGATCCGGGCGGCGGTCCGGACGCGGTCGACATCGATCCCGCCCAGCTCGTCGGCCAGGATCCCGGCGAAGAGGGCGACCCGGTCCGCGCGGCCCCGGGTGTAGGCGTCCTTCAGCTCCACGGCCGTGACCAGCGCCCTCGTGGACTGGAGCACCAGCGACGCGATCTCCTCGTCGCCCCGCACCAGCCCCGCCCGCTCCCGGCGCCGGTCGAGGGCCTCGTTCACGGCCGCGAGCACGGCGTCCATGTCCAGCGGTGGCCGCAGGATCCGGCGGCAGTCCATGCGCACCAGCCCGGACTCCGTCCGGTCGCTGGACTCCGCGATCCCCACGGCCTCGAGAAGCGGGTCCTGCTCTCGCCAGTGTCGGAAGAGACGCTCGGCGAACGGCGTCATGCCGCCGCCGTCCAGGAGCAGGAGCCCCACGGCCTCGTCCATCAGGCTCTCGACGGCTTCGGCGGGCTCCCCGGAGTGGACCACCCGGAACCCCGCGCTGCGGAGCGCCTTCCGGATCCGGTCGGCCGCCGCCGTCGACCGGGCGAAGAAGAGGATTGCGGGCGGTTCGCTCACCGGTTCGCGTAGTACGGGTTGGACCCCGCCGCGTGGTCGGTCGCGTCATGGATCTCGCCGATGTCCGGGATCGCCTCCCTGAGCATCTTCTCGACGCCCTGCTTGAGGGTGACCCGGGCCATACCGCACCCCTGGCACCCACCGCCGAGCTCGAGGTAGACATCGCGCTCGTCGACATCCACCAGCGCGATATGGCCGCCGTGGGCCGCCACGCCCGGGTTGACCCGCGTCTCGAGCACGTGCTTCACCCGGTCGGCCAGCTCGCCCTCGGGCTCGGCCTCGCCGAGCTTGCGCACGTTCGGGTTCCTGACCTCGAACCCCGTCCCCGCCTCGCCGCTGACCCAGTCGACGGTCGAGCCCTCGATCCGGCCGGCGCTCTCCTCGTCCATGAGGACCCGGAAGCCGTCCATCTCGACGACCCGGTCATCGCTCTTCGGCTCCTCCTCGACCAGCGCGAACTCGTACTCCGGCGCGAAAGGACTGCCGTGCATGGCGATCCGGAGCTTCGGATCCTCCATGGCGTCGGCGAACTGCTTGACCATTTCGCGCGCTGTATCCGTGAATTGCAGCATCGTATCCCTGGTTCCCGTTCGGGCCTCGTCATCGAGCGGTCATCTGTACACCCCCGGGTGCACGGTGTTCAGGATGCCTCCGTCGGCCGGAGCCGGCAACCTCCCGGGGTCGGGCCCGGGGCTGCGGTCGGGACGCCACCCGGTCGCTTGACACCGGCGCGCCCGGTCGACCACTCTACCTCCCCTGCCGCGCCACCGCACCCGAAAAAGGACGAACGTCGATGTCGAGTCGTGCGCTTTCCATCCGCATTGCCGCCGTGATCCTGGCCCTCACCGTCTACGGCTGCGCGCCCGGCGTGATGCTGGCCCAGGAGCAGGATGCCGGACCCGAGCAGCCCGAGGTCTTCCGCAGCGAGCTGCTGGAGCCGTTCACCTGGCGGAACCTGGGCCCGGACCGGGGCGGCCGATCGATCGCAGTGGCGGGCAGCGACGCCCGGATGCTCGAGTACTACTTCGGCGCCACCGGCGGCGGGCTGTGGAAGACGTCCGATGGCGGGACCACGTGGCGGCCGGTGACGGACGGGCAGATCGGGAGCGCGAGCGTGGGTGCGGTCGACGTGTGCAACGAGGATCCGGACGTCGTCTGGATCGGGACGGGCGAGGTGCAGCTCAGGGGCAACATCCAGCCGGGCGATGGCGTCTACCGGAGCACGGACGCCGGCGAGACGTGGGAGCACGCGGGGCTGGAGGACGCCCGCAACATCGGTCGCGTCCGGATCGACCCGACCGACTGCAGCACCGTGTGGGTCGCGGCGCTGGGGCACTACGGCGAGCCGAACGCCGAGCGTGGCGTGTTCAGGACCACCGACGGCGGCGAGAGCTGGCAGAAGGTGCTGTTCGTGGACGAGAGCACGGGCGCCGTGGACCTGAGCCTCGACCCGACGAACCCGGCCAGGGCGTTCGCCGGGATGTGGGACGTGTGGCGGAAGCCGTGGGGGCTGAAGAGTGGCGGCCCCGGCAGCGGCCTGTACCGCACCACCGATGGCGGCGCCACGTGGGAGTCGCTGAAGGACGCGCCGGGGCTGCCGGACGGCGTCTGGGGCAAGGTCGGCGTGAGCGTCTCGCCGGTCGACCCGCAGCGGGTCTTCGCCATCATCGAGGCGGAGCAGGGCGGCGTCTTCCGGAGCGATGACGGCGGCGACACGTGGGAGCGGACCAACGACGAGCGGAAGCTCCGGCAGCGGGCGTTCTACTACACCCGGATCTATGCCGACACCGAGGAGCTCGACCGGGTCTACGTCCTGAACGTGGGGTTCTACCGGAGCGATGACGGCGGCGAGACGTTCGACGAGCGGATCCGGGTGCCCCACGGCGACAACCACGACCTCTGGATCGCGCCGGGCGACAACCAGCGGATGATCGAGGCGAATGACGGGGGCGCGAACGTCAGCTTCAACGCCGGGCGGACATGGACCGACCAGGAGTACCCGACCGCCCAGTTCTACCACGTCATCACCACGAGCGACGAGCCGTACCACGTCTGCGGCGCGCAGCAGGACAACAGCACGGTCTGCATGCCGAGCGACGGCGGCGACTACTACCGCGTGGCCGGCGGCGAGAGCGGCTACATCGCGCCGCACCCGGAGAACCCGGCCATCACCTATGGCGGCAGCTACGGCGGCTACCTGAACCGGTACAATCGGGACACCGGCGTGAGCGCCAACGTCCAGGTCTGGCCGGACAACCCCATGGGGTGGTCCGCCGAGGACATCACGGAGCGGTTCCAGTGGACGTTCCCCATCGTCTTCGACCCCCACGACCCGGACATCCTGTACGTCACGAGCCAGCACGTGTGGAAGACCACGACCGGCGGCCAGAGCTGGGAGCGGATCAGCCCGGACCTCACGCTGGCGGCCGACTCGACCATGGGCCCCAGCGGCGGGCCGATCACGAAGGACCAGACGGGCGTGGAGACCTACGGCACGATCTTCACGCTGGCCCCGTCGCCGGTGCAGCAGGGCCTGATCTGGGCCGGATCGGATGACGGGCTGGTGCACATCACCCGGGACGGCGGGGAGAACTGGACCGACGTGACACCGCCGGGGCTGCCGGAGCAGACCCGGGTCAGCATGATCGACGCGTCGCCCCACGCGCCGTGCCGGGCGTACCTGGCCGGCAACCGGTACCTGCTGGGCGACCTCGAGCCGTACGCCTACCGGACGGACGACTGCGGCGAGACGTGGACGGACATCTCCGCCGGGATCCCGACGGGCGCGTTCACCCGCGCGGTCCGGGAGGACCCCGTCCGGGAGCGGATGCTCTACGCCGCGACCGAGGAGGGCGTCTGGGCCAGCTGGGACGATGGCGCACGCTGGCAGAGCCTCTCCCGGAACCTGCCCGTGGTCCAGGTGAGCGACCTGGTGGTGGAGGACCGGGACCTGGTCATCGC
>JBPRGE010000146.1:0-18924 GCA_051418035.1 Candidatus Longimicrobiales bacterium M2_2A_002 | reverse complement strand
GCGGTCCCGCTGAATCGAACGGCCCGTCGGGGGTGGTCTCCGGCGGTGAGTGAAGCGGAGAATGACCTCATATCAAGCTCGCGGGCCGCGGGGTCCGTGGGTGCGGCATGCGGAAACGGAAAGGCAAGACGAAGAGAATGCACAGAGTAGAGAAGGAATTCGCCGGCCGTGAGCTGGTGATCGAGACGGGGAAGATGGCGCGACAGGCGCACGGGTCGGCCTTCATCGAGTATGGCGAGACGACGGTGCTGGTGGCGGCCACGGTGCAGGACCGGCCGACGCATCTGCCGTTCTTCCCGCTGACGGTGGAGTACCGCGAGAAGATGTACGCCGCCGGGAAGTTCCCGGGCGGGTTCATCAAGCGTGAGGGTCGGCCGAGCGACACGGAGGTGATCTCGGCGCGGCAGATCGACCGCCCGATCCGGCCGCTCTTCCCGAAGGGTTTCATGCACGAGACGCAGATCTATGCGTCGATCATCAGCGCGGACCAGCAGAACAACGCGGACATGCCGGCCATGCTGGGCGCGTCGCTGAGTCTCTGCATGAGCAAGATCCCGTACGAGACGCCGATTGCCGGCGTGCGTGTGGGGCGGCTGAACGGGCAGTGGGTGCTGAACCCGACGTTCGAGCAGCTGGAGTACAGCGATGTCGAGATCGTGGTGGCCGGCACGGAGAACGCGATCACGATGGTCGAGGGCGGCGCCATGGAGGTGTCGGAGGACGACCTGGTGCAGGCGCTGGATGCGGCCCATGAGGGGATCAAGGAGCTGATCGGGATCCAGAAGGAGATCCTGGCGGCGCTGGAGATCCCGGAGCCGATGGAGTGGAGCCCTGCGGTGGAGATCACCGAGACGCTGAAGGACCGTGTCGAGGATCTGGTGGCCGACAAGATGAAGGACGCGCTGACCATCGCCGACAAGGTGGAGCGTCAGGCGGCCACGTCGGACCTGCGGGACGAGGTCCTGGAGGTGTTGGCGGAGGAGTATCCCGAGGAGGAGCACGCCGACGCCATCAAGGAGCACTTCCGGACCACCGAGAAGCAGGTGATGCGCCGGCAGGTGCTGGAGACCGGGAAGCGGATCGACGGTCGGGGCCTCGACGAGGTCCGGGATCTGTCGAGCGAGGTGGGGCTGCTGCCGCGGACCCACGGCTCGGCGCTGTTCACCCGGGGCCAGACGCAGGCGCTGGCGGTGGTCACGCTGGGGACGCCGGCCGACGAGCAGCGTGTCGACACGGTGGATACGCCGCCGGAGACGTCGAAGTCGTTCATGCTGCACTACAACTTCCCGCCGTTCTGCACCGGTGAGGCGAAGCCGATCCGTGGCACGAGCCGGCGCGAGAAGGGTCACGGGCACCTGGCGGAGCGTGCGATCCAGCCGCTGCTGCCGGCCTACGACGACTTCCCGTACACGATCCGTGTGGTGAGCGACATCCTGGAGTCCAACGGGTCGAGCTCGATGGCCACCGTGTGTGGCGCGAGCCTGAGTCTGATGGACGCGGGTGTGCCGATCAAGGCGCCGTGCGCCGGGATCGCCATGGGTCTGATCAAGGAGGGCGACGATGTGGCCATCCTGACGGATATCCTGGGCGTGGAGGACGCGCTGGGCGACATGGACTTCAAGGTGGCGGGCACCCGGGAGGGTGTGACCTCGATCCAGATGGACATCAAGGTCGAGGGGCTGACGGTGGAGATCATGAGGACGGCGCTGAAGCGGGCGCACGCGGCCCGGATGCACATCCTCGACCACATGGAGCAGACGCTCGCGGAGCCCCGCGAGGAGCTGAGCGCGTACGCGCCGCGGATCATCTCGATCATGATCAACCCGGAGAAGATCGGCGAGGTGATCGGTCCGAAGGGGAAGACGATCCGGGGGATCCAGGAGGAGACGGGCGCGAAGATCGACATCGAGGACAGCGGCCTGGTCCGGATCTCGAGCCCCGGCGGCGAAGGCGGCGAGCGGGCGAAGGAGATGGTCGAGGCCATCACCGAGGAGCCCGAGGTCGGGCGGATCTACGAGGGTGTGGTCAAGACGACGACGTCGTTCGGCGCGTTCGTCGAGATCATCCCCGGCACCGAGGGCCTGTGCCACATCTCGGAGCTGCAGGAGCAGCGCACGGAGAACACGGAGGACGTCCTGAAGGAGGGCGACATCACCCGCGTCAAGCTCCTGGCCATCGATGAGAAGGGCCGGCTGCGGCTGTCCCGGAAGGCCGCGCTTGCGGAAGAGGGCGCCACGGCCGAGTGACGGACGAGGGCATCGCCCGGACAGTACTCGACGGAGGCCTGAGCGTCCTGACACAGCCCGTGTCAGGAGTGCGCTCGGCCTCCGTCGGCGTTTGGGTCCGGTACGGCTCGGCCCACGAGGCGCCGGAGGCGCTGGGCGCGGCGCATCTGCTGGAGCACATGGTGTTCAAGGGCACGGCCGGGCGGAGCGCCCGGGAGATCGCGGCCGTGCTGGAGCGGCTGGGCGGCTCGCTGGACGCGTACACGTCGCGGGAGCACACGGCCTTCCAGGCCCGGGTGCTGGACGAGCACCTGGAGCTGGCGCTGGACGTGCTCGCCGAGATGGTGGCCCGGCCGTCGCTGCGGGCCGAGGATCTGCGGATCGAGCGGGAGGTGGTGCTGGAGGAGATCGCCACCGTGGAGGACACGCCCGACGACCTGGTCTTCGAGCTGCACACGGCCGCGCTGTGGCCCGACCACCCGTACGGCCACAGCATCCTGGGGACCCGGGCCACGGTGGGGTCGTGCACCGCCGACGGGCTCCGGAGCACGCACCGGGGCGCGTACCGACGGCCGAACCTGGTCGTGGCGGCGGCCGGGGCCGTGGAGCACGACGATGTAGTCGCCGCTGTCGCCGGGCTCTTCGACGGTGTTCCCGACGGCGGCAGCCCACCGGCGGTGGCCGCCGGGCCGCCTGCGCCCGTGGGGGAGCGGCGGGTGGAACGGGCCGGGACGCAGGCGCACATCGTCATGGGCGGGCGGAGCATCCGGCAGGCGGATCCGCGCCGCTACGCGCTGGTGCTGCTGTCCAACGCCGTCGGCGGGGGCATGAGCTCGCGGCTGTTCCAGAGGGTGCGGGAGGAATTGGGGCTTGCCTACGCGGTCTTCACCTTCCAGTCCTTCTACCGCACGGGTGGCACGCAGGGCGTCTATGTCGGTACCCGCCCGGAATGGGCCGACCGTGCCGTGGACGTGATCCGCGACGAGCTGGCCGCGGTGGCCGCCGATGGGCTGACGGCCGCCGAGCTGGACGACGCGAAGGGGCAGGTCAAGGGGCAGATGGTGCTGGACCTGGAGTCGCCGGGCGGACGGGTCGCCCGGCTCGCGCTCCAGGAGCTCTACGACGAGCCCCGGCGCACGGTGGGCGAGCTCATCGAGCGGATCGGCGCTGTAACACTGGACGATATCGCAGAGGTCGCGGCGGAGTACATGGACCCGGAGCGGTGGCTCACGGTCCGGCTCGGCCCGGCCCATTGAACGAGGAGAGGCCATGATCATCGGGGTTCCGAAGGAGATCAAGACGAACGAGAACCGGATCGCGCTGGTGCCCGCCGGGTCGGAGGCGCTGGTCCGGGACGGCCATACGGTGCTGGTGGAGAAGGGGGCCGGGGAGGGGTCGGCGTTCCCCGACCAGGCGTACATCGAGACCGGCGCGGAGATCGTCGACACGGCCGAGGAGGTGTGGGAGCGGGCCGAGATGGTCATGAAGGTGAAGGAGCCGATCGAGCCGGAGTGGCCCCGGATGCGCGAGGGGCAGGTCATGTTCACGTACTTCCACTTCGCCGCGGACGAGGCGCTCACCGACGCGGTCATCGAGAGCGGCGCCATCGCGAACGCGTACGAGACGGTGCAGACGGAGGACGGCGAGCTGCCGCTGCTGACGCCCATGAGCGAGGTGGCCGGGCGGATGGCGGTGCAGGAGGGCGCGAAGTACCTGGAGAAGTTTTACGGCGGCCGGGGCGTGCTCCTGGGCGGCGTGCCGGGCGTGGAGCCGGCCACGGTGGTGATCCTGGGCGGCGGCGTGGTCGGGACGAATGCGGCCCAGATGGCCGCGGGGCTCGGCGCGCAGGTCGTGATCCTGGACGTGAACCTGAACCGGCTCCGGTACCTGAGCGAGGTCATGCCGGCCAACGTGCTGACCGTGTACTCGAACCGGCACAATATCCAGAGCTGGCTCGAGCGGGCCGACCTTCTGGTGGGCGCGGTGCTCCTGCCGGGCGCCCGTGCGCCGAACCTGGTGCAGCGCCAGGACCTGGGGCTCATGCAGGCCGGGTCGGTGGTCGTGGACGTGGCCGTCGATCAGGGCGGGTGCGTCGAGACGATCAAGCCGACCACGCACGAGGACCCGATTTACGTGATCGACGGCGTGATCCACTACGGCGTGGCCAACATGCCGGGCGCGGTGGCCCGAACGTCCACGCTGGCGCTGACCAACGCCACGCTGCCCTACGCCCGCGAGCTGGCGAACAAGGGGTGGAAGACGGCGTGTCGGGAGAATGAGGCGCTGGCCCTCGGGCTGAACGTGGTCGAGGGGAAGGTCACGTATCCGGGGGTGGCCGAGGCCTTCGACCTGGAGTACCACCCGGTGTCCGAGGTCCTGTGACCCCGGACGCGTGGTAGTGGGGGTGGGGCTGCACGGTGATGGATGAAGTGCGGGTGCAGGTGCGGCGGCTGGAGAACTTCCCCGCGGACTGGGAGCTCCCGGAGTACGCGACGCGGGGGTCGGCGGCCGTGGACCTGCGGAACGCGGGACCCGCGGTGACGCTGGCGCCGGGAGCCCGGGAGCTGGTCCCGACGGGGCTGGCGATCGCACTGCCGGCGGGGGTGGAGGCGCAGGTCCGGCCCCGGTCGGGGTTGGCGATCCGTCGCGGCCTCGGTCTGGTCAACGCGCCGGGCACCATCGACAGCGACTACCGGGGCGAGATCAAGGTCCCGGTGATCAACCACGACAGCGGGCCGCAGAGGCTGGAGCACGGCGAGCGGATCGCCCAGATGGTCGTGGCCCGCGTCGCCCGGATCCGATGGGCGGAGACGGACGCGCTGCCGGAGACGGAGCGAGGCAGCGGCGGCTTCGGGAGTACAGGGCGTCGCTGAGGCGACGGGTCGCTTCAGCGACCTGGTGTTGGGGGGCGGTAGCGGGGCTGGGGACTCGGGTCTCGGATCCCGGTTCTCCGTTCCACGATCCGCTTGCCCGCCACCCGGGGGCTCGGTACCTTTTCGGCGCTTCGCAAAAGCGCGCGGGGCGTCGTCGAATTGCGCATCCAACTGCCGGCGCTGATGCCGGCGGGGAGACGATCCACTGCCTAGCTGGTTCCAGTCCGGGCTTCTCCCGGTCAACGACATCGCGGTAGACCTCGGCACGGCCAATACGCTGGTGTACGTGAAGGGCGAAGGGATCGTCCTGAACGAGCCGAGCGTGGTGGCGGTGGAGCGGGGGTCGAGCAGGATCAAGGGGATCGGGCTCGAGGCGAAGCGGATGCTCGGGCGGACGCCGGAAGGGATCACGGCGGTCCGGCCGCTCAAGGATGGCGTGATCGCGGACGTGGACATCACGGAGATCATGCTCCGCCACTTCCTGCGGCAGGTCACGTCGAAGCGGATCTTCCGGATCAAGCCCCGGGTGGTGGTCGGTGTGCCCAGCGGGATCACGGAGCTGGAGCGACGGGCGGTGCGGGACAGCGCGGCGGCGAGCGGTGCGAAGGAGGTCTACATGGTGGCCGAGCCGATGGCGGCGGCCATCGGCGTGGGGCTCCCGGTGGACACGCCCACGGGCAACATGGTGATCGACATCGGCGGCGGGACCACGGAAATCGCCGTGATCGCGCTGAACGGGATCGTGAGCGACACGAGCATCCGGGTGGGCGGCGACGAGATCGACAGCGCCATCGTCACGTTCCTGCGCAAGAACTACAACCTGCTGATCGGCGAGCCCACGGCGGAGGCGATCAAGATCCAGATCGGGTCGGCATTCACGGCGGGCGATGAGCGGGAGATGGACGTGAAGGGTCGGGACCTGGTGAGCGGAATCCCGAAGACTGTGCGGGTCCATTCCCAGGAGATCCGGGAGTGCATCCAGGAGCCGATCCAGCAGATCGTGGACGCCGTCCGTCGGGCGCTGGAGATCACGCCGCCGGAGCTGGCGAGCGACATCGTGGACCGCGGCATCGTGATGACGGGTGGCGGTGCGCTGATCCGCGGGCTGGACCAGCTGCTGGCCCACGAGACCAACCTCCCGATCCACCTGGACGAGGAGCCGCTGACGTGCGTGGTTCGGGGCGCGGGGCGGATCCTGGACGACCTGCCTCGGTACCGGAGCGTCCTGGCCACGTGATGGGCGATTGATCGCGAGTGGCCGAGTACTTCGAGGATCCACGCAGGGCACGCTGGCGTAACCTGGGGCTGGCGGCCGCCTTCCTGGTAGGTGCGCTCTTCCTCTACTTCCTTCCGCAGGGCTATCAGACGCCGATCCGCCGGGCGATCCGGGGGACGGTGCTGACACCGTTCATCTGGGCGCAGGGCGAGATGCTCACGCAGGGCGCCCGCATCGAGGCCATGCGACAGCTCCGGGCCGAGCGCGACTCGCTCCTGGCCGTGGTCGCCGCGCAGGCCAGCCTCGCCGAGGAGAACGAGCGGCTGCGGGAGCTGCTCGGGCTCCGGAGCCGGGTGGTCACCGAGCGGTTCGTCCCCGCCGAGCTGGTCCGGGTGGGTACACCGGGCGGGGAGAGCAGCTTCCTCCTGGACGTCGGCCGCGAGGACGGCGTGCAGGTCGGCAGCCCGGTCATCGCGTCGGGTGGGCTGCTGGGCGTGGTATGGGAGGTCGGGGCGACGTCGTCGCAGGCCATCGACTGGACGCATCCGGACTTTCGGGCGAGCGCGATGACCGCCGACGGCGAAGCGTACGGGATCGTCCAGTCGCGCCGGGGGCTCTACCGCGAGGAGGACCGGCTGGCGCTGGTCGGTGCGCCGTTCCACACGGACGTGGCGGTCGGGACCCGGGTGGTCACCTCGGGGCGGGGCGGCGTGTATCCCCGGGGCCTCCTCCTGGGTACGGTGATGGGGGTGGAGGACGCGGAGACCGGGTGGCGGAAGTCGTACCTGGTCCGGGCGGCCGTGCGGCCCGAGGGCGCGACCCACGTGCTGGTGGGTACACCCGAGGAGCCGACCGTACGGCCGGACGACGGCGGGACGGCCGAGGACAGCGCAGCGCCACTGCCGGAGGACGGGCCGTGAAGGGCGGCTGGCCGTTCTGGGTGTTCATCGGCGCGCTGGTCGTGGCCCACTTCGGGCTGCACCTGAGCCTGGGCGTCCAGTCGATGGCGCCGGACCTGCTGACCATCGCGGTGCTCCTGGCCGCCCGCGAGGTGGCGAGCGGCCCGGCCGCGGGGATCGGGTTCGGGCTCGGGCTGCTGGAGGACGCCGTCTCGCTGGGTGCCTTCGGCGCGGCGGCCGTGACGCAGACGATCGTGGGCTACGTGGGCGCCATCTCCAGGGACCTGTTCGTGGGCGACAGCGCGATGTTCCTGGGCATCTACCTGTTCCTCGGTGCCTGGATCCAGGATGCGCTATACTTCTCCCTGGCCGGTGGTGTCCGCCGGGGCGAGCCGGTGGAGGCGCTCCTGGTCACGGCGCCGCTCGAGGCGCTGTACGCCGCCGTGGCGGGACTGGTGGCCGTAGTGATCTACCGGACGCTGCGCTAGCCGGCAGCGGCTCCGGTCCCCGAGCACGAATACGACCCCGAGCACGAATGCGAGACTCCCAGACGTTCCACATGCACGCGCGCCGCCGCCGGGCACAGGGCGCAACGGCGCTGATGTGGCTGATCCTGGGTGGGCTGATCTTCGTCTTCTTCCACACGCAGGTGCGACGGAACCCCGCGTACGCCATGCAGTCGGACCGGAACCGGCTGCGCCCGTTGACGCTGCTCGCGCCCCGGGGCACGATCGTGGATCGGGACGGCCGGCTGGTGGCCGACAACGTGCCGGGCTATGCGCTGTCGCTGCTCCCGGCGCCCCGGGACTCGATCCGCAGTACGCTCGACCGGCTGGCGCCGCTGCTGGCGCTCGAGGACGACGAGATCGACCGGCTCATGGTACGGCAGCGGCGGCACCCGCAGCAGCAGCTGGTGGTCTCGACGGACATCTCGTTCGAGCGGATCAGTGCCATCGAGGAGCGCCGGCCGATGTTCCCGGAGGTGCTGATCGAGATGCGCCCGAAGCGGAACTACGCGGCGGGCGCGGCGGCGGCCCACCTGGCGGGGTACGTGGGCGAGATCAGCGAGCGGGAGCTGGCGGACTCGGCGTGGGCCGCGTACCGGGCCGGTCAGGTCATCGGGAAGACGGGTGTGGAGCGGCAGTACGAGGACCGGCTGGCGGGGGAGCCCGGGGTGCGGTATGTGGAGGTGGACGCCCTGGGACGGATTGTCGGACAGTTCGCGGGGCACGAGGCGGTCGCGCCGGTACCGGGCGACTCACTCCAGCTGGCCGTAGACCTGGAGCTCCAGCGGTGGGTGGCCGAGCTGCTGGCGGACACGGTCCGGGGCGCGGTGGTGGCGCTGGAGCCGAAAACGGCCCGGGTGCTGGCACTCTACTCGTCGCCGTCGTTCGACCCGAACGACCTGGTGGGCAACGTGCCGCCGGAGCGGTGGCGGGCGCTGCAGGGGGACACGGCCAAGCGGCTGCTGAACCGGGCCATCGCCGGGCTGTACCCGCCGGGCTCGACCTGGAAGCTGGCCACCGCGGGGATCGGGCTCGAGCTCGGGATCATCGACGCCGAGTCGAACATGCCGCTGGCGTGCCGGGGCGGGATGCAGTACGGGAACCGGTACTTCCGGTGCTGGCAGCCCGACGGCCATGGCCATGTGGACATGCCCGAAGCCATCAAGACGTCGTGCGACGTCTATTTCTACCAGCTCGGGCTCCAGATCGGGCTGGCGCGGCTGCTCCAGGAGGGGACCGCGCTCGGGTTCAGCGAGCCCACGCACGTGGACCTGCCGTCGGAGCGGGCGGGGCATTTCCCGCCGGACACGGAGTGGTACGAGCGGCGGTTCGGGTGGTCGCCCACGGAGTCGGAGGTGATGAGCCTGGCCATCGGGCAGGGGGCCAACGACCAGACGGCGCTGAAGATGGCCCAGTTCTTCGGCGCGCTCGTCGGCGATGGGCGGATGCCGCCGCCCCGGGTGATCCTGGGCGGGCCGGAGCCCGACCCGTCCCTCTGGATGGACCTGGGCTGGAGCGAGGAGACGCTGGGCTGGATGAGGGAGGGGCTCTACCGGGTCACGGAGCAGGGGGGCACGGCCGCCGGCTCGCAGCTGGAGCACTGGAAGTGGGGTGGGAAGACGGGGACATCGCAGAACCCGCACGGCGAGGACCACGGCTGGTTCGTGGGCGTCGGCGGGCCGTGGGACGGGCCGCCGGAAGTCATCGTGTCGGCGATCATCGAGGAGGGCGAGCACGGCTCGGATGTGGCCCAGATCGCCGCGAAGGTGGCCGACTTCTACCTGCGACGGCAACACGGAATCCCGGTCGACACGATCCAGACGCTGCGCGAGCACTGGCTGAACGGGGTGCCGGCGCCCTGGGCCCGGTGGGACTACTGATGGTGGCGTCGGCGGGGCCGCGAGCCGGGAGCGGATGGCGCGCGGACCGCCGGCGCGGGGGGCGGCGGTGAGCGCGCGGAACCGGCTCGGCTCGTCCGTCGGCGATCCACTGCTCCTGGCGCTGGTGATCGGCCTGTCGCTGTTCGGTGTGGCCATGATCTACAGCGCCGGCCAGCTGGATGTGCCGGACCCGGCCACGACGGGGGCGTGGCAGCGGCAGCTGATCTGGCTGTCCATCAGCGTGGCGGCGCTGGCCGTGGTGCTCCGGATCGAGGCGAAGTGGTTCGAGTGGGCGGCCGTGCCGTTCTACGTGGCCTCCGTGATGGCACTGCTTCTCACGCTCTTCGTGGGGACCGGCGCGGGGACGGCGGCAGGGGTGAAGAGCTGGCTGCAGGTCGGGCCGATGCGTGTCCAGCCGGCCCAGTTCGCGAACCTGGCCACGGTCCTCATGCTGGGCCGGGTCATGGGCGGGCGGCGGGAGCCGCCGCAGTCGCTGAGCTCGATCTGGAAGCCGGTGACGATCGTGGCGATCCCGCTGATGCTGGTGGTCGCCCAGCCGGACCTGGGGACGGCGATGGTCTTCGGCGCGATCCTGCTGGCGGCGCTCTTCTGGGGCGGCACGCCCGCCGGCGTGCTGTTCATGCTGCTGAGCCCGATCTTCGGGCTGCTCCTGGCGTTCGAGGTCTGGCTGTTCAGCGCGTACATGGTGGGACTGGTCCTCTTCCTGTACCTGTACCGGGTCTACGCGTGGGAGGGGACGCTGGTGGCGGCGGCGAACCTGGCGGCAGGGACCATCGCGCTTCCGCTCTGGAACACGCTGGCGCCGTACCAGAAGGCCCGACTCCTGGTCTTCCTCGACCCGGGCATGGACCCCCGCGGGGCGGGGTGGAACGTGATCCAGAGCCGGGTCGCCATCGGGAGCGGAGGGCTGTTCGGGAAAGGGTTTACCGAGGGCACGCAGAAGCGGCTGGCGTTCCTGCCGGAGCAGCACACGGACTTCATCTTCAGCGTGATCGGCGAGGAGATGGGATTCATCGGAACGAGCCTCGTCCTGCTGACCTTCGGACTCGTGCTCTGGCGCCTGGTTCGGATCGCCGAGCGGGTGGCCGACCCCTTTGCCGGCATGGTCGTCTTCGGTATCTTCGGGGCCTGGTTCACCCACATAGTCGTGAACGTCGGGATGACGGTGGGCGTGATGCCCATCACGGGGATCCCCCTCCCGTTCCTCAGCTACGGCGGCTCGTTCCTGCTGGCGAGCTTCGTGGCGCTGGGGATCGTCCAGCGGATCGCGTCCGAACAGGCAAGGATGTACTGATGGCCTGGTGGCGAAAAGAAGAGAAGAAGCTGACAGCGGCCGACAAGCGGGAGCTGCCGGGCGATGTCTTCGACAAGTGCAGCGAGTGCGGCGAGATCCTGTACAGGAACCGCCTCGTCCAGAACCTGTACGTCTGTCCGGCGTGCGGCCACCACCTCCGGATCGACGCCGAGGACTACGTGGAGCTGCTGATCGATGATGGGCGCTTCACCGCCACGCACACCGAGATGCGGAGCGGCGACCCGCTGGAGTTCCACGACCTGAAGGAGTACACGGACCGGCTCGAGGCGGCGGAAGCGAAGACGGGCCGGAAGGAGGCGGTGATCACCGGCTACGGCCCCCTCGACGGGATCGGCGTGAACGTGGCCGTGATGGACTTCAGCTTCATCGGCGGGAGCATGGGCTCGGTGGTGGGCGAGAAGATCACACGGGCGGCCCATCGGGCGCTGGACGAGGCGGAGCCGCTGATCGTGGTGAGCGCGTCGGGCGGCGCCCGGATGATGGAGGGGATCCTGTCGCTGATGCAGATGGCGAAGACGTCGGCGGCGCTGGCGCGGATGAACGAGCGCGGGCTGCCGTACATCTCGATCCTGACCAACCCGACCACGGGCGGGGTCACGGCCAGCTACGCCATGCTCGGCGACGTGAACCTGGCGGAGCCCGGCGCGCTGATCGGGTTCGCGGGGCCGCGGGTCATCGAGCAGACGATCAACCAGGAGCTGCCCGAGGGGTTCCAGCGGTCCGAGTTCCTGCTGGAGCACGGGATGATCGACGCCATCGTCGACCGCCGGGCGATGAAGAGCCGGGTCTCCGGCTTCCTGCGCCACATGCTCGGGCTGCCGCCCTCGGAGGTCCCGGAGGCGGCGGATACGGCTTGACCGAGCTCTCCTACGGCGCACTCCTGGACCAGCTCTTCCCCCGCCTGACCGGCGGGATCCGGTGGGGGCTGGACCGGACCCTGCGGATGCTGGCCGCCGTCGATGACCCCCACACGGCCTACCCATCGGTGCATATCGCCGGGACGAACGGGAAGGGGTCGGTGGCCGCGATCATCGAGTCGGTGCTCCGGCGGCACGGGCTCCGGACCGGGCTCTACACGTCCCCGCACCTGGTGGACTTCCGGGAGCGGATCCGCATCGACGGGCTGCCGATCACCGAGACGGAGCTGCTG
Source organism: Candidatus Longimicrobiales bacterium M2_2A_002 (assembly GCA_051418035.1). Lineage (GTDB taxonomy): Bacteria > Gemmatimonadota > Gemmatimonadetes > Longimicrobiales > RSA9 > JAWVYT01. The sequence goes on along the minus strand of JBPRGE010000146.1, from coordinate 6,839 downwards.
ACCACGGCCCGGGTGCTCTGGCCCCAGATCGAGGCCGAGGCGCCGTCGTTCTTCGAGGCGGCCACGGTGATCGCGTTCCTGGCGCTGGAGCGAGCGGCCGTGGACGTGGCCGTGGTGGAGGTCGGGATGGGTGGCCGGCTCGATTCGACGAACGTGGTGGACCCGGACGTGGTGGTCATCACGAACGTGGCGATGGACCACGCCCAGTACCTCGGCGACGACCTGACGACCATCGCCGGCGAGAAGGCGGGCGTGATCAAGTCGGGTGTCCCGGTGGTGACGGGCGAGACCGACCCGGTGGTGCTGGACGTGATCCGACGGACGGCGGAGGAGCGGGGGGCGCCGCTGTGCGAGGTGCCGCCGCCCGTGGCGGAGCTGGACGCCCGGGGCACCACGGTGGTGATGGACACAGTGTGGGGCGAGCTGTCGCTCCGGGTCCCGCTGGCGGGTCGGCACCAGGCCCAGAACCTGGCCGTGGCCGTACGGGCGCTGGAGCGGATGCCGCCGGAGCGCTGCCCCGACCGGGCTGCACTGGTGGAGGGCGCAGCGGGGGTGGCGTGGCCGGGTCGCCTGCAATCGGAGACGGTGGACGGCGTGACGTGGGTCTTCGACGTGGCCCACAACGCGGCCGGGACCCGGTCGCTGCTGGAGGCACTGCCGGTGCTGCGCCCGGAGCGGCCGCTGGTGGCGCTGATCGGCGTGCTCGGCGACAAGGACTGGAACGGGATGCTCCCGCCGCTCTTCGACGCCATGGACGCCGTCGTCCTGGCGGAGCCGCCCTCGGCGCCCGCCCAGCGCCGGTGGGACCCGGAGGCCGTCCTCGAGCACCTGGATGCGCCGGCCACGGTCCGGGTGATCCGGCCGTTCGCGGCGGCCGTGAGCGGCGCCGCGGCGCTGGCCGAGGGCGGCACCGTGGTGTGCACCGGCTCGGTCCACACCGTGGGCGACGCCATGCTGGCGCTGGGGCTCCCGCCCTTCGCGGAGCCCGCGGGGTTGCAGCCGGAGGGAGACGCGGCGTAGTATCGGCCGATGAGCTTCCAGAGTCTGCCAGGTTTCCGAGATTTCTTCCCCGCCGACTTCGCGGCGCGGGACCACATCGTCCGCGCATGGCGGGAGACCGCCCGGAGGTACGGCTTCGACGAGTACGACGGCCCGCCGCTGGAGCCGCTGGAGCTGTACGTCGAGAAGAGCGGGGAGGAGATCGTCGAGCAGCTCTACGCGTTCACGGACAAGGGCGGTCGGGAGGTGGCGCTGCGGCCGGAGATGACGCCGACGCTGGCCCGGATGGTCGGCGAGCGGGGCCGGGCCATGCCGAAGCCGATCCGGTGGGCGAGCGTGCCGCAGCTCTTCCGCTACGAGCGGACGCAGCGGGGCCGGCTCCGGGAGCACTTCCAGTGGAACGTCGACATCATCGGCGAGGACGACATCGCCGCCGATGCCGAGGTGCTGGCCGTGGCGCTGGACGGGCTGGCCGCGCTCGGGCTCGATGCCACCGACGTGGAGGCCCGCATCAACGACCGCCGGCTCCTGGAGGCGCTCCTGACCCACGCCGGCGTGCCGGCCGACCGGCTGGGCGCCGCGTACGGCGTGATCGACAAGATGAGCCGGGAGGACGCGGTCGAGACCCGGCGGCGGCTGGGGGAGGAGGCCGGGCTGGAGGACGGGGTGATCGGCGCGGTCATGCACATCCTCGAACACGACCTGGCGGGGCTCACGGAGGTCTACGGCGACGTGGAGGCGATCGCGCCGGAGCTCGACCGGCTCCGTCGCTACTTCGAGCTGCTGGACGAGATGGACCGGGGCGACTGGGTCCGGTTCGACCCGCGGATCGTCCGCGGGCTGGCCTACTACACGGGCACGGTGTTCGAGATCTTCGACCGGAAGGGCGAGCTCCGGGCGATCTGCGGTGGAGGCCGGTACGACGACCTACTGGCCGCCGTGAGCGATCTGGAGCTGTCGGCCGTGGGGTTCGGGATGGGCGACGTGGTGCTGGCCGAGCTGCTGCGGGAGCGGGGGCTGCTCCCGGACGCGGCACCGGGGCCCGACTACCACATCGTGACGATCACCGACGACGAGCGGCCGGTGCTCCGGCGCGTGGCCCGCCGGCTCCGGGACGCCGGCCACAGCGTGTCGTACACGCTCCGGCAGGTGGGGGTGGGCAAGCAGTTCAAGGACGCCGACTCCCGGAACGCGGTCCGCACCATCGTGCTGGGGCCCGATGAGGTGGGCCGCGGCGTGGCCGTGGTGCGGAGCATGGCCAGCGGCGACGAGCGCGAGGTGCCGCTGGACACGCTGGGATGAGCCCGGAGAAGCGCCCCGAGGATTTCGACGCGGAGCGGCGGAAGATCGTCCGGAAGCTGGGCTTCCTGACCTGGGGGGCGAGGTTCCTCGCTCTGGCGCTGGCCATTGGTGGCGGCGCGCTCCTCGCGTGGATGCTCTCGCTGGCGGGATTCCCGTTCATGCGGACGTGGCTCAACGTGAGCCTGCTGCTGATCCTGATCCCCATCGGGGCGCACCTGTGGCCGGGACCGAAGCCGTGGGAGAAGGACGACGGCGAGGACCACCGGAACTGAACGTGGACGCACGACGAGACGAAGGACGACATGGCTGACGACAAGGCGCTTACACCGCGCGCTGACGACTTTTCGAGCTGGTACAACGAGATCGTGGTCCGGGCCGAGCTGGCCGAGCACTCGCCGACCCGCGGGAGCATGGTCATCCGGCCGTGGGGCTACGCGGTCTGGGAGAACATGCAGCGCGCTCTGGACGACAAGTTCAAGGCGACGGGGCATCAGAACGCCTACTTCCCGCTGCTGATCCCGCTGAGCTTCATCGCCCGGGAGGCGGACCACGTGGAGGGCTTCGCCAAGGAGATGGCGCTGGTCACCCATACCCGGCTCGTGGGCAACGAGGCCGGCGAGCTGGTCCCGGACCCCGAGTCCGAGCTGGAGGAGCCGTACGTGATCCGGCCCACGTCGGAGACCATCATCTACGACGCGTACAGCCGCTGGGTCCAGAGCTACCGCGACCTCCCGATCCTGATCAACCAGTGGGCGAACGTGATGCGGTGGGAGATGCGGACGCGGCTTTTCCTGCGCACCGCCGAGTTCCTCTGGCAGGAGGGGCACACCGCCCACGCGAGCCCCGAGGAGGCCGAGGAGGAGACGCTCACGATCCTGGACGTCTACCGGTCGTTCATGGAGGACTGGATGGCCATGCCGGTCATCACGGGCCGGAAGAGCGAGAGCGAGAAGTTCCCCGGCGCGGACCACACGTACGCCTGCGAGGCGCTGATGCAGGACAACAAGGCGCTGCAGGCGGGGACGAGCCACAACCTGGGGCAGAACTTCGCGAAGCAGTTCGACCTGAAGTTCCAGGCCGAGAGCGGCGACTGGGAGTACGCGTGGAACACGAGCTGGGGCGTGAGCACCCGGCTGGTGGGCGGGCTGGTCATGACCCACGGCGACGACAACGGACTGGTGCTGCCGCCGAAGCTGGCGCCGACCCAGGTCGTGATCGTGCCGATCTGGAAGAACGACGATCAGCAGGCGTCGGTGCTGGAGGTGGCGGAGCGGGCGGCCACATCGCTCCGGGACCAGGGGATCCGGGTGGAGATCGACGACCGGGAGAACGAGAGCCCCGGCGCCAAGTTCTGGGAATGGGAGCGGAAGGGCGTCCCGCTCCGGATCGAGGTGGGCCCCCGGGACGTGGAGAAGGGCAACCTGGCGTTGGCCAGGCGGATCGTGCCGGAGGGCGAGAAGCGGAAGGAGTTCCTGCCCGAGGCTGAAGCACTGGCGAGCATCGCCGACCGGCTCGCGTCGATCCAGACCGGGATGCTGGAGGCGGCCCGGGCCCGGATGGAGGCCAACAGCCACCGTGTCGACGACTACGACGCGTTCAGGGCGCAGGTCGAGGCCGAGGGCGGCTTCTTCTACGCCGGCTGGTGCGGCTCCGCCGCGTGCGAGCAGAAGGTCAAGGACGAGACGAAGGCGACGATCCGGGTGCTGCCGAACGCGGAGTTCCGGTCCGCTGAGGCGCCGGAGACGTGCATGGTGTGCGGAGAAGCGGCGGCGCACGAGGCCGTGTGGGCGCGGGCGTACTAGAGACAAGAGACAAGAGTCCAGAGACAAGAATGTCGGCTACTGACAACCGGATCCTGATCCTCGACTACGGCTCCCAGTTCACGCAGCTGATCGCGCGGCGGATCCGGGAGGAGCGGGTGTACTGCGAGATCCATCCGCCGACGCTCTCGCCGGCGGACGTACGGGAGTGGGCGCCGCGGGGGATCATCCTGTCGGGCGGGCCGGCCTCGGTCTACGACGACGAGGTGCCGGGGCTCGACCCGGAGCTGCTGGAGCTGGGGATCCCGGTGCTGGGGATCTGCTACGGGATGCAGCTGGTCGCCCATGCCGAGGGCGGCGATGTGGTGGCGGGGAAGCGGGAGTACGGCCGGGCGGAGATGACGATCACCGAGCCCGACGCGCTCTTCGCCGGGTTCGACCCCGACGAGCGGATCACGGTCTGGATGAGCCACGGCGACCACGTGGACCAGCCGCCCGGGGGGTACGAGACGCTGGGCGGGACCGAGTCGCTGCCAGTGGCCGCATTCCGGTCGGCGGACCGGCCGATCTACGGCGTCCAGTTCCACCCGGAGGTCGCGCACACGCCCCGTGGTGACGAAGTCCTGTCCAACTTCGTCTTCCGGATCTGCGACTGCGAGCCCGCCTGGACGCCCGGCTCCTTCATCGATGAGCACGTGGCCCGGGTCCGGGAGCAGGTGGGCGACGACCACGTGATCGTGGGGCTGAGCGGTGGTGTCGACTCGAGCGTGGCGGCGGCGCTGGTCCACGAGGCCATCGGCGACCAGCTCACGGCGATCTTCGTGGACACGGGACTGCTCCGGAAGGGCGAGCGGGAGGGCGTGGAGCGGACGTTCCGCAAGCACATGGGGATCCACCTCGAGGTCATCGACGCCGCCGACGCGTTCCTCGCCGATCTCGAGGGCGTGACCGACCCGGAGCGGAAGCGGCGGGTCATCGGCGAGCGGTTCATCCGGGTCTTCGAGCAGGCCGCGAAGGAGGTCGGGAACGACGCCCGCTGGCTCGTGCAGGGGACGCTCTACCCGGACGTCATCGAGAGCCGGTCGGTGCGGGGGCCTTCGGCGGTGATCAAGACGCACCACAACGTGGGCGGACTCCCGGAGGAGATGGACTTCGAGCTGATCGAGCCGCTCCGGGAGCTGTTCAAGGACGAGGTCCGGAACGTGGGCCGGGAGGTGGGGCTCCCCGAGGAGCTCGTCGCCCGGCACCCGTTCCCCGGTCCGGGGCTCGCCGTCCGGATCCTGGGCGAGATCACCCGGGACCGGCTGACCGTGCTCCGGGAGGCCGACGCGATCTTCCTCGACGAGATCCGCTCCGCCGGCCTCTACGACGATATCTGGCAGGCCTTCGCCGTGCTGCTGCCGATCCGGAGCGTCGGCGTAATGGGCGACTTCCGGACCTACGACAACGTGGTGGCGCTCCGGGCCGTCACCAGTCGCGACGGGATGACCGCCGACTGGTTCCCGTTCCCGCCCGACGTCCTCGGTCGGTGCTCGAGCCGGATCATCAACGAGGTCGAGGGCGTGAACCGGGTGACATACGACATCAGCTCCAAGCCGCCGGCCACCATCGAGTGGGAGTAGCCCGGTAACCGGCGGCAGCGGTCGGGAGGCCGGGCGCTACCGTCGATCCGGCCTCCGCCGGTTCGGCCTCATCCGCTCCATGGCGTCCTCGCGCTTCGGCGGCCGCACGACCCGCTCCAGGCTGTCCGGGAGGACCGAGTCCCGACCCGTCACGTCCTGCGCCTCCAGCGGGCGCATCAGCCGCCGGTTGATGCTGTCCCACAGCGCTTCCTGATCCTCGAGGTCGGGGTGGGCGTTCACGAACGCGTACAGCTCGACGCCGTCGATGCCGTGGGCCGCGAGGATGGAGTCGCGGAGCTCCTCGAACCGGCCCTCGGGCACGCTGTCCCGCTGCTCCAGGTCGATGGTCGCGTCCCGGAGCGCCACCATCACCTCGATGAACTCGCCCCGGTCGATCTTCGGCCCCGACTCGGCCGGGTCGGGGCCGGCGCACGCCGGCAGGAGCGCGGCCGCCAGGGCCAGCGCGATCATGGCGGCCGCCGTGCGGGTCGCGGGCCGGGTTGCAGGGTCGCGGGATCGTCGCATGACGCCCTGAAGATAGAGGGAAACGCGCCCGGGGTCACCCCGGGGCCGTTTCTGCCGAATCGGCAGGGGTACGCGGCACGGGATGTGTACCGCTGGAAGGCTGGTGCGGACCGGGGTGCCGGTCGGAACGAGGTTCGGACGAAGCGGGGATCATGCTGAACGCGGATCGGTTGACGATAAAGGCGGGCGAGGCGCTGCAGGCGGCGTCGCAGATGGCGTCGCGTGCGGGGAACCCGTCGCTGGAGGATCTGCACCTCCTGCGGGCGCTGCTGGACCAGGACGAGACGGTGGTGGTCCCGGTGCTGCAGAAGGTGGGGGTGAGCGTGGCGCGGCTGCGGGACCGGCTCGACGAGGCGCTGGCGCGGCTGCCGAGCCAGACGGGCGACGTGCGGCCCACGGTGAGCCGGGAGCTGAACCGGATCCTGGATCACGCGGAGGAAGAGGCCCGGGAGCTCGGCGATGAGTACGTCTCGACGGAGCACCTGCTGCTGGGGCTGAGCTGGAAGAAGGGGAGCTGGACGCGGGAGCTGCTGGCGGGTGAGGGTGCGGATCCGGACACGCTGCGGGAGGCGCTGGAGTCGGTGCGCGGCCCGCACCGCGTGACGGACCAGGAGCCGGAGCAGAAGTACCG
>JBPRGE010000145.1:0-8712 GCA_051418035.1 Candidatus Longimicrobiales bacterium M2_2A_002 | reverse complement strand
GCCCGGGATCCCCGCCGAGCACCACGACCGGATCTTCACCCGCTTCCACCAGGTCGACCCCGGCGACCGCCGCGGCGTCGGCCTCGGCCTCGCCATCGCCCGGTCCATCGTCGAGGCCCACGGCGGCGAGATCGGCGTCGACTCCCGGGAGGGCGCCGGCGCCACCTTCTGGTTCACGATGCCGACTGCGGAGTGAGGAGTCGGGACCCAGGATCGTGGATCGTGGGTCGTGGATCGTGGATTGTGGATCGTGGATCGCGGATCGTGGATCGTGGATCGTGGATCGTGTATCGTGGATCGCGGATCGTGGATCGTGGATAGGGATCCCGCCTCCTGACAACGCCCCGGACTCTCTGACCACGGACCCGGGACCCCGGACCCCGGCCTCTGGACTCTGGACTCTGGACTCTGGACTCTGGACTCTGGACTCTTGCACTCTTGCACTCTTGCACTCTTGCAACCTCACTTTGTCGCGCAAAGTACTTGACACGGCCCGCCGGCGGGCGCAGAATCCCGGCATGGACAGGTCGAGCACACGAGTGCGGTCCCGCCCCGAGGGCGACGGGGGCGAGCCCGTGGCACTGCACCAGCGGGCCGCGGATGATCTCCGCTACATCCGGGAGACGATGGAGCGGGCCACGTCGTTTACGGCCATCAGCGGAGTGGGCTATGTGCTGATCGGCGTCACGGCGGTGGTCGCGGCGTGGCTGGCGTCGCTGCAGCCGACGCCGGAGCGGTGGCTCGGGGTGTGGATGGTGGAGCTGGTGCTGGCCGGCGTGATCGCCGTGGGGATGAGCGCGCGGAAGGCGCACGCCCAGGGCGAGCGGATGCGGTCGTACGCCGGGCGCAAGCTGCTGCTGGCCTTCGCGCCGCCGATGCTGGTGGGCGGGCTGCTCACGGCGGCGGCGTACCTGGCGGGCGAGCCCGGTCTGATCCCGGGGATCTGGCTCGCGCTGTACGGCACGGGCGTGATGACGGCCGGCGCGTACAGTGTGCGCGTGATCCCGCTCATGGGCGCGGCGTTCATCGCCCTGTCGGCGGTGGGGCTGCTTACGCCGGTCTCCGGCGACCTGCTGCTGGCTGCGGGGCTGGGCGGGCTGCATGTCGGGTTCGGCGTACTGATCTGGAGGCGGCACGGTGGCTGAGGCGAAGCGCGACGAGCAGGAGTCGCCCTCCCCGACGGATCACCTCGCCGGGCTCGTCGGCCTGGCGGGTCTGGCCGAGTCGCGGGAGCTGGACCGACTGATCCACGAGCGGGTCCGTCTCGGGATCGTCAGCGCGCTGGCGGTGAACGAGACGTTGAGCTTCAACGACCTGAAGGCGCTCCTCGACGTGACCGACGGCAACCTGAGCGCCCACGCCCGGAAGCTGGAGGACGCCGGCTACCTGCTGTGCGAGAAGGGGTTCCGCGACCGGATCCCCCGTACCGAGTACCGGCTGACCGGGGCGGGTCGCGGGGCGCTGGAAGACTATCTCGAGCACATGGAGGCATTGATCCGCGCCGTACGGGAGGAGCCATGAAGAGCAGCGCCCTGCACGTGGGGATCATCATGGACGGGAACGGCCGCTGGGCCCGGCGTCGGGGTATGCCGCGGCCGGCGGGCCACACTGCGGGCGCCCGTGCAGTCCGTTCCGTCGTGGAGTCGGCGGCGGAGTCGGGCGACATCGGGTGGTTGACGCTCTACGCCTTCTCCTCGGACAACTGGCTCCGTCCTCCCGGGGAGGTCGACGCGCTGATGTCGCTCTTCGCCGACTACCTGGAGGACGAGACGCCCCGGTGCGTGGAGAACGGGATCCGGATGCGGGTGGTGGGCCGACGCGACCGTCTGGCGGCGTCGCTGGTGGAGCGGATCGAGGCGTCGGAGGCGGCCACGTCCGAGGGCGACCGGATGACGCTCCGGCTCGCGGTCGACTACTCGGCCCGGGACGCCATCGTCCGGGCGGCCGAGCGCGCGTTGAGGTCGCCGGACGCGGACCCCGACACCGAGGCGTCTCTCTGCCGGGACCGGTTCCGGACGCTGCTCGGCGAAGCCGTCGGCTGCACGGAGCCGGTACGCGACCTGGACCTGCTGATCCGCACGGGTGGCGAGCAGCGGTTGAGCGATTTCCTCCTCTGGGAGGCCGCGTACGCCGAGCTCTACTTCACGCCCGTCCTCTGGCCGGACTTCGGCCCGGACGATCTGGCCGATGCCCTGGCCGACTTCAACCGCCGTGACCGGCGGTTCGGCCGGGTGCTGAAGGAAGCGGTCTGACCCGGCGGTCGAGCGCCGCGGTCAGGGGCGGCGGGGCAGCGTGACTCCGGGCGGGCGCGGCGGCGCAGCGTGACCCCGGCCGGACCGCCCGTCCCTCCCACCGTTGCGCCCGCCCCGCGACCTCGGCACTATTCCCTCCGGATCCACAAACCGGCCGGACGCCCCCGATGACCGCATTCTCGACGGTGGTCCTGGACTGCGACTCGACGCTCTCCGCACTCGAGGGCATCGAGACCCTCGCCGCCGATGTCCGTGACGAGGTCGCCACCCTCACCGCGTCGGCCATGGCGGGTGACGTCCCGTTGGAGGAAGTCTACGGCCGGCGCCTCGAGCTGATCCGGCCGCGTCGCGAGGACGTCGAGGCGCTGATCCCGAGGTACGTGGAGGGGCTCGTCGACGACGCCGCCGCCACCGTCTTCGCGCTGATGACCGCCGGCGTCGCGGTCCGCATCATCTCCGGCGGGCTCCTCCCCGCGGTGGCGGGACTCGCCCGGCACCTTGGGCTGGACGACGACGCCGTGTCCGCCGTCCCCGTCCGGTTCGACGACACCGGCGAGTACGCGGGCTTCCACGAGGTCGGGCCCGCCCGCGCCGGCGGGAAGGCCGAGGTGATCCGCGAATGGAAGGCGGCCGGCCTGCCGGAGCCCGTCATGTTCGTCGGTGACGGCGCCACGGACCTCGAGGCCGCCGGCGACGTGGAGCTGTTCGTCGCGTACGCCGGCGTGGTGGAGCGGCCCGCGGTGGTGGCCGTGGCGCCCGTCGTCATCCGCTCCCGGTCTCTGGCACCCATCCTGCCCCTTGCTCTCGGGCGCGAGGAGCCCGACGATGACCGTGCGCGCACGGTGTATCGCCGGGGCATGGCGCTCATCGACCAGGGTATGGTGGAGTGGAGATAGCGATGGAAAGCGAGTTCGGACGGTTCTTCCTCCCCGGACCCACCGAGGTTCGACGCGAGGTCCTCGAAGCCATGCTGGGCCCGATGCTGGGCCACCGCACCGCGGAGGCCGAGGCGCTCATGGAGCGGATCCAGCCGGGGCTCCAGCACACCTTCCGGACCACGCGACCCGTCTACCTGGCGCCCTCGAGCGGTACCGGGATGATGGAGATGGCCATACGCAACGCGGCCCGGGAGCGTGTGTTGAGCCTGGTCAACGGCGCGTTCAGCGATCGGTTCGCGCGGATCGGTGAAGCGAACGGGTTCCACGTCGACCGGGTGCACGTGGACTGGGGCGAGAACCACACGCCCGGGATGCTCGACGACGCGCTGGCCGGCGGCGACTACGATACCGTCACCATCTGTCATTCGGAGACGTCGACGGGGGTCCTGAACCCGATCGGAGAGCTGGCCGAGGTCGCCCACGCCCACGAGGCGGTGGTGCTCGTGGACACGGTCAGCAGCATGGCCGGCGCGCCGGTCGAGACCGACGCGTGGGACATCGATTTCGTGGTCACCGGTGCCCAGAAGGCGCTCGCGCTCCCGCCCGGGCTCGGCTTCGCCGTCGTCCAGGAGCACATCCTCGAGCGGGCCCGGTCCAACCCGCGCCGGGGCCTCTATTTCGACGTCCTCGCGTTCGAGAAGAACCTGCAGAAGAGCCAGGCTCCGAACACGCCGGCCATCTCCCTGATGTACGCCACCGCCGCCCAGATGGAGGCGATCCTGGAGGAGGGGATCGAGAACCGCTGGGCCCGGCACCGGGCCATGGCCAAGCGTACGTACCGGTGGGTCGACGAGATGCGAGACGACGGGATCGATCTCGCCGTCCTGGCCCCCGCCGGCTTCCGGTCGCCGACCGTCACCTGCGTGACGGTCCCGGAGGGCATCGCCGCGACGGATATCTGTTCCTCGCTCCGCGCCCACGGCTACGTCATCGCGCCGGGATACGGGAAGCAGAGGGACCGCATGTTCCGCATCGGCCACATGGGCGACCACACCGTGGACGAGCTGAACGCGCTGCTCGACGTGCTCGGCGGTGTGCTGAAGGAGTCGGTGGTCCACAGTGGCTGAGGGCCGGATCCTCCTGGCCGACCGGATCCCGGCCACGGGGCTGGCGCCGCTGGAGGACGACTTCGAGCTGGTGGAAGCCACCGGTCTCGACGCCGACGGGCTCCGGGACGCGCTGGCCGACGCCGACGCGGTGCTGATCCGGTCCACCACCACGCTGGATCGGTCCATCCTCCAGGGCCAGCCCCGGCTCCGGGTCATCGGCCGCGCGGGCGTCGGGGTCGACAACATCGACGTCCAGGCGGCCACGGAGCAGGGGATCGCGGTCTTCAACGCGCCCTCGGGGAACACCGCGTCGGCGGCCGAGCTGACCATGGCGCTGATGCTGGCGGCCATGCGGAAGGTGGCGGCGGCCGACCGGTCCATACGGGCCGGCGAGTGGGACCGGAAGCGACACCGCGGCTCCGAGCTGCTCGGCAAGACGCTGGCGCTGGTCGGCGCCGGCCGGATCGGCGGCGAGGTCGCGCGGCGGGCCCGCGCGTTCGGGATGGTCGTCATCGCCCACGACCCGTACCTGCAGGAGGAGCGGGCCCGCCAGCTGGAGATGGAGCCCGTGTCGCTGGAGGACGCCATGCGCCGGGGCGACGTGGTCTCCCTCCACGTCCCGCTCACCGACGCCACCCGCGGCCTCATCGGCGCCGAGGAGCTCGCGCTGATGAAGCCGTCCGCCGTCCTGATCAATGCCGCCCGGGGCGGCGTCCTGGACGAGCGGGCGCTGGCCGGGGCGCTCCGCGAGGAGCGGATCGCCGGCGCCGCCCTCGATGTCTACGAGAGCGAGCCGATCCCGAAGGACCACCCGCTCCTGACGCTCGACAACGTGGTGCTCACCCCCCACATCGGCGCGGCCACCCGGGAAGCGCAGCACAACGTGGCCCACGAGGTGGCCCAGTCCGTCCGTCACGCGCTGCTGACGGGCGATGTCTCACGGGCCATCAACGGGCCGGCCGTGGGCGGCGAGCTGATCAAGCGACTCGGTCCGCTCATGGGCCTCGCCACGCGACTCGGCCAGCTCGCCCGGGCCCTCTGCGGCCGGATCGAGACGCTGGAAGTCCGCTACGCCGGCGAATCCGAGGAGGAAGCGCTTCGACCGCTCACGACCGCCGCCATCGTCGGGCTGCTCCGGGACGTGATGGGCCGGGACAACGTGAACCTGGTCAACGCCACACACCTCGCCGCGTCCCGCGGGATCCACACCAGCCGGCACTTCCTCCAGGAGCGGACCGACTTCCCCGAGTTCCTCGAGCTCCGGGTCACCGGCCACGGCTGCGAGACCCGGGTGGCCGGCGCCGTCCGGGGCGACCACGCCAGGATCGTTGGCATCAACGCCTTCGATGTCGATATCCGGCCGACCGGCGTCCTGGTCCTCCTGCGGAACCGCGACGTACCGGGCGTGATCGGCAGCGTCGGCACACTGCTCGGAGAGGCCGGTGTGAACATCGGCGAGTACCACCAGGGCCGCCTCGCAGCCGGCGGCGAGGCGCTCGCGGCCATCGCGCTGGACGGGAAGCTCTCCGCCGAGCTGCTGGACGCGCTGGCCGAGCTGCCGGAGATCCTGACCACCCACCAGGTCGCGCTGGACGCGGACGCGCCCGTCTGAGTCGCCGGCCGACGGCCGCCCCGACGGCCGCTCGCCCGCGCTCGCCTACCAGTACGTCTGCATGTACGCCGTTCCCGCGGGCGTCCACGCCGGCGGCTCGTCCATCATTGCCGCGGCGGCCACCATGAACGTGGCCAGCCGCGCGACGCCCGCGGCCTTCTCCGCGTTGACCCGATCGGCCTCGTCGTCCCGGGTGTGGTAGTCCGCGTGCAGCCCGGTGAACAGCCCGATGGCGGGGATCCGGCTGCGGGCGAAATGGAAGTGATCGCTGCGGGTGATCAGGTCCTGGGACAGCACCTGGTCGGACCGGACGGTCACCCCGAGCTCGGGGTACCGGGTCGCGACGGCGTCCGCCAGCGCTCCCAGCTCGGAGAGGGCGTGCCCGACGACGAACGAGATGTCGCCCGGCCCCCGTGAGACCATGTCGAGGTTGACGTTGGCCACCATGGCCGACGCCGAGACGCTGGGCGCCGCCATGTACGCCGCCGACCCCAGCAGCCCCAGCTCCTCCCCGCTCACGGCCAGGAAGAGGACGGACCTTCGCGGCGGTGTCGGCAGCGCGGCGATCGCCTCGGCGACCTCGATGAGCGCGGCCGTACCCGATGCGTTGTCATCGGCACCGTTGAAGATCGAGTCGCCGCTGGCGTCCGGCAGTCCGGTTCCCACGTGGTCGTAATGGGCGGTCACCACCACGTACTGCCCGGCCAGCTCCGCGTCGGAGCCACGCACGAGCCCGACGACGTTGGGCGGGCGGAGCGCCCGTGGGTCGACCCACCCCGCGCCGTGGTGGCTCGGAAGGTCCCACCGCAGCAGGTAGTCGTCCGCGCCGGGGGCGACGTCTCCGGCCGCCAGCCGCCCGGCCACGTAGGCCGCGGCCATCTCGATCTCCGGCCGCCCCGTACGTCGCCCCTTCATGCTGTCATGGGCCAGCGCTCCGATGTGCAGCGCCACGTCGGCCCCCGCGATCCGGGCCAGCGCCGAGTCCATGGCGAGCCCCGCCAGCAGGGAATCCAGCTCCTCGGCCAGCAGCCGACCGTCGTCCGTACCTCCGGGCGGGTCGGTGGGCGTCCCGTCCAGGCACCCGACGATCGCGAGTGCGGCCGCCGCGATAATCAGGACGTGTGCGTGCCGTCTGCGTGCGCCGTCCATTGTCCACTCCGGTCTCGCTGGCCCCGTCTACAGGAAGAACGCACAGCCGCCGCGCTCTGGTACGGTTGTCACGCAGGAACATAGCCGTTACTTCCGGGTTCCAGTCCTCCCGTCCCCGGGTGGTCGCGCTCGCACCGACGACCGCCGGATCGCGGGCCGGGCACGCGAGGAACACGACCGAGAAGGGGTCGAACGGGAGACCCACCGTGAACAGCGAACCAGCCGTGGGCCCGGCGCTGCCGCAGCCGGTGCTCCGACAGTATGCCCGGGACGCGCTGCTCGAGGACGTGGCCGCGGGCGACGCCACCACCGACCTCCTGATCCCGGAGGACGCCAGCGCATCGGCCACGCTCGTGGCCCGGGCCGCCGGCGTGGTCGCCGGCCTCCAGCTGGTCCGCGCCGTGTTCCACGAGCTCGACCCGTCGTCCATTGTCGTCACCCTGAACGCCCGGGACGGCGACACCGTCGACGCCGGTGCGCGGCTCGCCTCGATCTCCGGCTCCGCCCGGTCGATACTCTCCGCCGAGCGGGTGGCGCTGAACTACCTCGGTCGACTGAGCGGCATCGCATCGCTCACCCGGGAGTACGTGCGGGCCGTGGACGGCACCGGCGCCCGGATCGTGGACACGCGCAAGACCACGCCCGGGCTCCGCGTGCTGGAGAAGTACGCCGTCCGCTGCGGCGGCGGCCACAACCACCGCATGGACCTGTCCGACGGCTTCATGCTGAAGGACAACCACCGGGCCGCGCTGAGGGAGGCGGGGGTGTCGGTGGCCGACGCGGTGGCCGGGGCCCGTCGTCGCCTGGGGCACGGCGTGTTCGTGACCATCGAGGCCGACACCATCGACGAAGTGCAGGGGGCGCTGGAGGCGGGAGCCGACGGCATCCTGCTGGACAACATGACACCGGAGCAGATGGCGCTGGCCGTCGAGCAGATCGGCGGCGCGGCGCTGGCCGAGGCATCGGGCGGGATCACGCTGGAGAGCGTGCGCGCCGCCGCGGAGAGCGGCGTCGACCTGATCTCCGTGGGCGCGCTGACCCACTCCGCGCCCGCACTGGACGTAGCCCTGGAGTTCGACTGGGAGAGCTGAGGAGCATGGACACCAAGACCGACACCGCGCGGACCACGTCCGCCACGGAGATGTACGAGGCGCTCGCGGCCCGGCTGGGCGACGTGCTGCCGGACTTCGAGATCCGCCACAAGGCCGAGCTGGCCGCCGAGATCAACCGGCTCAAGGCCGAGCGCGGCGCCGTCATCCTCGGGCACAACTACATGGAGCCCGCCCTCTACCACTCGGTGTGCGACTACAAGGGCGACTCCCTCGAGCTCAGCCGGCTGGCGGCCGAAGCGCCCGGCGACCCCATCGTCTTCTGCGGCGTACGGTTCATGGCCGAGACGGCCAAGATCCTGAGCCCGGAGAAGACGGTGCTCCTGCCGACGGCCAAAGGCGGCTGCTCGCTGGCCGAGTCCATCACGGGCGAGGACGTGCGCCGGCTGAAGGAGAAGTACCCGGGCGTGCCCGTGGTCACGTACGTGAACACCTACGCCGACGTGAAGGCCGAGACCGACATCTGCTGCACCAGCTCCAACGCCGTGAAGGTCGTGGAGAGCCTGGACAGCGACCGCGTCATCTTCCTCCCGGACGAGTACCTGGCGAAGAACGTCGCCCGGGAGACCGGCAAGACGATCATCTTCCCGAAGGTCGATGGCG
>JBPRGE010000144.1:0-25147 GCA_051418035.1 Candidatus Longimicrobiales bacterium M2_2A_002 | reverse complement strand
GTACACGACCCAAGCCACGATTCCGAATATGAAAAGCCAACCACCCATCAGGCGATCCTCGTTGGAGAGCGGTTTGATGGCCGAAGCCTGAACGGACGGGCCCGGGGCCATGCTCGCTGACTGTGTCCAAACTGTGTCCGCGAAGCCGGAAAAACCAGGAAAAGGCACGCCCCCCACGGGGCGTTCCGGTTCAACGTGTAGGAACCGGAGCGTAAGCCATTGTGAGGTAAGGGCTTACGGTTTCAGTGTGGAGAGATGGATGGGGATGATGAGGGCCGCGAAGGTCGCGATCCGGAGCAGCGTCTTCATGGGATTCTCCCGGTGTCTCGAACGTTGTGGTTACCGTTCCGTGAGACACGTCGGGAGACGAAAGGGCTGCATAGGGCCGTTCGGGGAGCCGGTCGCCAGCGGAATCTCGAAACGGGTGAGTGGATACAATGCCCAGGAAGCGTGACACCCATACACGCAGGTCAGAGGTAGTCACCGACAGGGTATGGAACATCCCCCGACTTTCGGCGCCTTTCAGGCCCATGACGGTCCGATCCAGCGCTGAACACAGAGGAACGAAGGGGATTGCCCGGTATCAGCGGGTATCAACCGGAATCCGATTGGAGTCCAAGTGCGACCATGAGGGAAAACGGGAGGGGATTGCGCCCCAGTGGTTTACGCCGCTGGGGCGTTCGTGGGTCTGGAAGGTGCCGGGCGAGTTCGGGCGTCGATTCTGCCCCCGCTCCTCGGGGCACGACGAAAAGGGGCCTCGATGTTCCAGATCGGCCCTGGAGACGACGACGTTGACCCGACCTTCCCGCCACGCCTCCAGCACCCGACCCGGCACCCCTCCCAGCCGTTACCAACCGGGACTCGATGGATTCCAAGTGCGACCGTCAGTCTCCGCTCACTTACGACTCACGATTTTCCGTCTCCACAGCGCGCGAGGGCTGCCACGCGCGCGGCTACCGCAGGCGGTCCACGCCGGGCTCGGCCCTCCCCGGCAGGTCCACCTCGAACTCGATGGCTGCCAGATCTTCGGGGGACTTGTCCAGACGATCGAGAAGGTCCTTCCACCGGGGGTCGTGTTTGAGGGCATCGAACTGGGGGTAGACGAAGATCTCCGACAGCCCCGGATCCTCGTATTCCACCGCCTTGTCCAGCCATTCGAACGCACGGTCCACCTCGCCCCGATAGGCCAGGGCGTAGGCGATGTTGAACGCGGCGTCCTCTTCGTGCCTCGCCATCAACTCGGCAAGTGCCGCGTCGGACTCGTCCGTGCGATTCAGGGCATGGTACACGTGAACCTGCCCGATCAGTCGCCAGAACTCCATTGGCTCGTCCGCAAGAACTTCCTGGGCCTGTCCGGCGCGGTCCAGGAACGTCAGGTTCATGGCGAGCAGGCTCGGGACGGCCACGGCGTTCGCGTTAAGGTCCAAGGCCGTCCGAAGCTGTTCCACGGCGTCCTCGTACCGATGGACTGCCATGTAGATAAGGCCCAGATTGCTTCGTGCGGACAAGCTCACCGGGTCCCGCTCCACCCGGTACTCCATGGCCCGCACCGCGTCGTCCAGTCGTCCGAGATCCAATAGCATGATGCCCACTGAGCCTACAATCTGTGCGTCCCCCGGATCGAGCTCCAGCGCCTCCTGGTGGTAGTGTGCGGCGGTGGCAAAGTCGCCCTCGATCTTTGCCATCGTTCCGAGCATCGAGTGGGCCCGGGCGTTGTCCGGGTCGACCTCCAGGGCCTGCTGCGCGGCGCTGACGGCCAGGGGGGCCATGGAGTCGTATGCGAAACCAATGGGCCCGGCCAGGTTGTAGCGGATGGAAGCAAGTCCGACCCACGCGGGCGCGTACTCGGGGTCGATCTCCAGAGCCTCGCCGTACAGTTCTTCCGCCCGGAGGGCGGCCTCTCTCGTCCCAAGCTCTGTCACGTAACGAGCCTGGAGGTAGAGGCGATATGCCTCGGGATCCGTCGTCTGCACTCTGGGTCGAGTCTCATCCAGAAGCGTGACCCGGAGCTGGTCCACGACGTCGGCGGCGATCTCGTCCTGGATGGCGAAGATGTCGTCGAGGCTTCGGTCCCACGTCTCCGACCACACGTGGAAGCCATCGTCGGAACGGACCAGCTGCGCCGTGACACGAACCTGGTCACCGGACTTTCGCACCGATCCCTCCAGCACGTGGGCCACGTTGAGGCTATCGCCGATCCGGGTGATCTCCAGATTGGCGTCCCGGAAGGCGAACGACGAGGTGCGTGCGGCCACCCGGAGCTCGGGGATGCCGGCGAGGAGATTGAGAAGCTCCTCCGAAATGCCCTCCGCAAAGTACACCTGGTCCGGGTCGGGGCTCATGTTCGCGAACGGGAGCACGGCGATGGAGGCGTCCATGGCTCTCCCCTCCGCAGTGGCGCCTTCAGCGGCGGCGCCGCTGTGCCGGCCAGCGAGCCACGCGCCCGTCACCAGTGCCGCCACACCCGCCAGGGCCAGAATCCCCGGGAGCCAGCGCTTCGCCCGGGACTGGTCCAGGATCCGATCGATCTCCCGGGGCTCGGCCGAGTCCGTGCGGCGTACGCCATCCGGCGTTACCTCCAGGGCCCACGCGAGGACCACTGCGACGGGAAAGCCGGCCAGGAGAAGCGTTACGACGGAGGGCAAAAACCAGTCAGGGAGTCCGTACGCGCTGGAGACGGGATCCACGACTTGTATCACCCCGAAGGCCACAGCGCCGTAGACAGCGATCACCCTGAAGACTTTGCGGCGCTTCAGCTCCGCGAAGAGCTGCCGGTGCTTTCGGCTGGAGGTCAACATGCCCCAAACTTGAGGGGATGGGGTGTGAAGCGAAAGGATGGATCAGCGACGGGTAAGGTCAGGCCCATACCCCCGTTCTGCTGCATGAAAAATCGCCTCGTACCGCGAAATCAACCGTCATCAGCGTGGAACCGCTTGAATCCAAGTGCGCCCATGAAGGAAAAGCGGGAAGTCGTTGCGCCCCAGTGGCTTTAGGCTGCTGCGGCGTTCGTAGGTCTGGAAGGCGGGTCTGGAAGGTGGCGGGCGGGTCCGGCGCCCATTCGCCCGCCCATGCCCCAAACGGCCGCTCGGGCAAGTCCTCGCGTCGGCGTACCATCTGTGCTAGCCATCGTCTTCAATCCAGAAGATCTCTTCGACCGGTACATCGAAGTGCCGGGCGATGAGCAGGGCGATGGTCGTCGACGGAACGAATCGGCCCACTTCGATCGTGCTTATGGTCTTCCGGGAAACTCCGATATGCCGTGCCAGGTCGCTCTGCGTGAGGTCGTGTTCGGCCCGGAGCACCTTGATGCGGTTCTGCAACTCCACGTCACGCATGAGGGGCCTGCTCCGGGCGGCTGGGCGGAGTCCGATCCAGGTAGAGGTAGATCGTCGAGAACGAGACGGTCATGACGGCGAGGATGATGTCGAAAAGCAATACCCACGAAACGTCGGACAGCGTGCGGTCCAGCGCCCGAACCAGCGCCAGGACCACAAACGTCACAACCCACGAACCCGCGTGGGCCTGTGCAATGGTCCTGGCCACGAATCCGTCGGCACCTCGGTAGAGATGCCAGTCCTCGTTGGAGAGATTTCGGACCTTCCAGAAGACGATGGGCAGTATTAGCGCGACCACGAGGAGAGCGAGCCCGTCCCCGATGAGTGCGAGCCGGGAGGCCAGAGGGGACCCCACGAGGTAAGTGGTCGCGTCGAGCGCGTACTGGAGTCCCAGAGCGAGTAGCGCGAACGCGACGAGGCGGCGATGGCGGTCCGCCACGTCCGGAATGGAGAGCTGCTGGTTGGCTGTCAAAGGAGTTCTCCCGCTGGTTGCGTTGAAGGTACGGGGACAGGGAAGCGCGATCCGTTCAACACCACGGACGAACCGAACTCCGGTAGCTGACGTATTCCTCACCGAACCCCCGCGCAAGATAGGCCTCTTCCCTCACGACGGTGAGCCACTGGAGCGCACCCCAGAACGCGACGGTCAGGATGAGAGGGCCGACCAGCCGAACAGGGCCAAGGGCTGGCACGAGCAGGACCATCGAAAGGGGTTCGAGGAATGATGCCCCGGGAAGGGCGACCGGCCAGAGTCGCTCGAGGCCGAAGCCGAGAACGAGCCAGGCCACAAGGAAGACCGTCGGGTGGACGGCTCTGGACGGATTCCGGTCAGTGTTGCCCATCTTCATGTTCTCCGGCTAGAGCCCGTGCTCTGTGCGGTGGCGCGGTGACGATACACCCGCGGGGGGCGGCCATGGCGTACAGTACAGGTATCAGAATGAGTAGCTAAAGTATCATGATGATACCTAAAGGTTATACTAACCGGTCGCGCTCGGATGTCAACCCACGAATACGAGTGGGCGGCCGCCGAGCGGATGACCTCGCGTCCGCCGAGATCGAGCCTGACGGGATGGTCGGCTCGCTGGCGGAGCTCCCCGACCAGCTGCTCAGCTGACCTGCGGGGCGGGCTCCGGCAGTCCGATCCGGCGCCGCAGCCGGCCGAAGCGAGGGTCGTCGCGGATGGCTTCGAAGCGCGGCCAGCCGTCGATGAAGAGGAGCCAGTCGTCGCGGACCGCGGCGGCCCGGTCCAGCCAGCGGAACGCCTCTTCGGCCTCGCCGAGGGCGGTGTGGATGCGGGCGAGCGCGGTGGGCGGGATGTATCCATCGGCCGCGACCAGCTCATCGAGGAGGCGGCGGGCCTCACCCGGTCGGCCGTCGGACGCCAGGTTGTGCGCCCGCGCCGCGATGACGTGGGGACTGCCGCCCAGCTCTGCGGCGCGGGCGAAGGCCGCGGCGGCCGGAGCGCGGTCGCCGAGGGCGTCGTGGGCCATGCCGATGGCGAAGGCGCTGGCGCTGCAATCCCTGTGGAACGCCCCGAACCGGCTGGCCGAGGTCAGCGCCTCCGTGCTCTGCCCGGTGGCGACGAGCACGAGAACCTCGTTCAGCCAGATCGTGGGTGCGACGGGGTCAAGCTCCCGTGCCCGGCGGGCGGCCTTGCGCGCCTCTTCGTGGCGAGCTACGACATCGAGGATTACGACTTCGACCACGCAGAGCTCGATCTGGTCGGAGAGGCGTGGGAACAGGACCCCCTCGACACCGATGAGGGCCACGGCCGCCTCGAGCTGAAAGGGCCCGAGGAGCTTTGGGGGACGCACCGGTTCGACATCCGCTCCTGCGACTTCGATGTCGAGGCCGAGGTCCGGGTCGGGCCGGTGTACCGGGGAGGGAGCGGGTAAGCGACCCGGGCCCGAGGAAGTTGTGGGCTATCTCAGTTTCGAGCCCGATGCCCTCGATAGCGAGCTGCCGGCATCACTGCGCTTCGTCACCCTCGGCGAGCTGGCGGCCAGAGGGCAGGTGTGGGCGGCCGGGTACCTGTCTTCGCATCCCGGCCACGAGGCTCGGGGCCTGGCTGTAGTGGAGATCGTGCGAGCGGCGACGTTCTCGATCGATGGCAGGGAGCCGAGCTGGGGCCACGACGGGGCCGTGGCCCTGTGGTTCGCCCGGGTGGCTCCCTTCGACGACCGTGATCCACCGCGGCCCGTCTCGTCGTACGCGCTGCGGAGCCGGGGAGGCTATATTCCCTCCCCCGACACACACCGGATCCCCGAGCCCCGACATGTCAAAGAAGAAGGACCCACCGGAGCAGGCTCGCGGCCGCGAGCGCCCGGGCCGCCGCTCGAAGGACGCCCATCACGTGGTGGGTTGGCGGGAGTGGGTGACCCTGCCCGAGCTGGGCATCCCGGCCATCAAGGCCAAGATCGATACCGGTGCCCGCTCCTCCTCGCTCCACGCGTACGACATGAAGCGGTTCAAGCGGCGGGGCGTGTCGATGATTCGATTCAAGGTGCACCCGATCCAGCGTGATTTCCGCACGGTCGTGGAGTCCGAGGCCAGGCTCGTGGACCTGCGGAAGGTGCGCAGCTCGTCGGGCGCTGTGACGCTCAGACCGGTCATCGCCACGCCGCTGGAGCTGGGCGAGGAGACGTGGGAGATCGAGATCACGCTGGTCAGGCGTGACGACATGGGGTTCCGGATGCTGCTGGGGCGCCAGTCGATCCGGGGCCACTGGCTGGTGGACCCCGGCCGGTCGTTCGTCGCGTCGTCGCCGCCCCCCAAACCTGTCCCCGGAGCCCGCAAATGAAGATCGGAATCCTGTCCCGGAAGGCGTCCCTCTACTCCACGTCGAGGCTGCGGGAGGCGGGCCGCGAGCGGGGCCACGACATGCATGTGGTGAACCCGCTGCGCTGCTACATGAACATCACTGCCCGGCAACCCACTGTGCTCTATCGGGGCGAGGTGTTGGAGCTGGATGCGGTCATCCCGAGGATCGGGGCGTCCGTCACGTTCTACGGCACGGCCGTGGTGCGCCAGTTCGAGGTCTCCGGGGTCTACTCGGTCACCGAGTCGCAGGCGCTGGCCCGCTCCCGGGACAAGCTCCGCACGCTCCAGCTGCTGTCCCGCGAGGGCGTCGGCCTCCCCATCACCGGCTTTGCCCGGTCGAGCCGGGACGTGGACGGCGTCATCGACCTCGTGGGCGGCCCGCCGGTCATCATCAAGCTCCTGGAGGGCACGCAGGGCGTGGGCGTCGTATTGGCCGAGACCCGGAAGGCGGCCGAGTCCGTCATCGCGGCGTTCCAGCAGCTCGAAGCCAATATCCTCGTGCAGGAGTACATCAAGGAGGCCGGCGGTGCGGACATCCGTGCGCTGATCGTCGGCGGTCGCGTGGTCGCGGCCATGGAGCGGCAGGCGGCGCCCGGAGAATTCCGCTCGAACCTGCACCGGGGCGGGACCGCCAGCCCCGCGAAGCTCACGACCCGGGAGCGGAACACCTGCGTACGGGCCGCCCGTATCCTGGGGCTCGGCGTCGCCGGCGTGGACTTCCTGCGGGCCGACCGGGGACCCGTGGTCATGGAGGTGAACTCGTCGCCCGGGCTCGAGGGGATCGAGACGGCCACCGGCGTCGACGTGGCCGGCGAGATCATCGACTTCATCGAGAACAACGTGTCCAGCGACCACGACGACGCCCCGGCTCCCACGGGCAGCGGGCAGTCCGCGGTCGCGGCTGAGGCGCCGGCAGGTGGAGACGGCGCGGCCGGGGACGCGGGCGATGAGCAGGAGTAGCGAGGAGCCCCCGGCGCTCTTCGAGATCGGAGACATCCGTGTGGCACCCGGCCGGAGCGAGCGGCTCGAGATCCACGTCGCTCGCCTCCCCGCCGGCGGCTGGCTGTCGCTGCCGATCCACGTCCTGCACGGCTCCGAGGCGGGCCCGGCCCTCTTCCTGAGCGGCGCCATCCACGGCGACGAGGTCGATGGCGTCGAGATCACGCGCCAGGTCCTCAACCGGCTCGACCCGGAGGACCTCGCCGGCACCGTCGTGGCCGTACCCGTCGTCAACCTGTCGGGTCTCATGGCCGGCTCCCGCTACCTCCCCGACCGCCGCGACCTCAACCGCGCCTTTCCCGGCTCCGCCAACGGGTCCCTCGCCTCTCGCCTCGCACACCTCTTCATGACCGAGGTCGTGGCCCGATGCTCCCACGGCATCGATTTCCACTGCGGGTCCGACGACCGGGACAACCTGCCCCAGATCCGGGCCAATCTCGACGACGACGAGACCCGCCGTCTCGCCCACGCCTTCGCCGCGCCCCTCACCATCCATGCCCCCGCCCCCGCCGGGTCCCTTCGCAAGGCCGCCGTAACGCGAGGCTGCAGGGTGCTCCTCTACGAGGGCGGTGAGGCCCGCAGGTTCACCCCGTCCGCGATCCAGGTCGGTGTCCGCGGTACCCTCCGGGCCATGGCGGCCCTTGAGATGGTCCCGTCCCCCGGTGACGCCGAGGCTACCCTGGAATCCCGTACCCGCCGCTGGGTCCGGGCCGGCCGGAGCGGCTTCTGCCGACTCGATGTCGAGCTGGGCCAGCGGGTGCGGAAGGGGGAGATCCTGGGCGAGATCGCGAGCGTGCTGGGGCTGGAGGCGTCGCCGGTGAAGTCGCGGGCGTCCGGCATCATCATCGGGCGTCGCATCAACCCCATCGTCTACCAGGGCGAGGCGCTGGTCCACATCGCGGAGATCGAGGCCGGCTGATCTCAACACCACGATTGACTTTCCGGCCGGTCGAGGGTATAGATCGGGACCCTTCCGAAACTCCCCACCAGCCCGACTCTCGGCTGGACACGGCGCGGTCGGTGAACGACGAGCCCGCCACTCGTCCCGGACCCTCGTCCGGGCAGCCCCTCTGAAGAAGGAACCTATATGCGACGTTTCATCCTGTCGTCCCTCGTCCTGCTGGCGACCCTCGCGGCGACCGCCGCCACCGCTCACGCCCAGGCGGCACCATCCCACGACGACCAGATCCGGAGCGCGCTGAGCGCGGCTCCGGCCGCGGTGGCCGAGCATGCCACAGTGGCGCTGATGGACGGCACCATCCTCCGGCAGGGCAGCAGCGACTGGGTCTGCATGCCGGACATGCCGGACGTGCCGGGCAACTCGCCGATGTGTCTGGACGCGAACTGGCGGGAGGTCATGGACGCGCTGATGAACCAGCGTGACCCCGCGTTCGTGGGCACCGGGTTCAGCTACATGCTCCAGGGCGACATGCCGGTCAGCAACACCGACCCGTTCGCCACCGGCCCGACCCAGGACAACGAGTGGATCCCGAGCGGCGGGCCGCACATAATGGTGGTGTTCTCCGACCACGCGATGCTGGAGGGGATCTCCACGGATCCGGACAGCGGTGGGCCGTTCGTCATGTGGAAGGGGACGCCGTACGCGCACGTGATGATCCCGACGGAGCCGCGCCGGCCGTAGGCAGCGGCGACCGCCCTGCTCACGGGCTGACGAAGCGCTACCGGGCGTGCTTCGTCAGCAGCCGGTCCAGCGCGTTCGCGAAGTCCTGCCTGCTCTGCGTGCCGTACGGCTTCGGCCCGCCCGTCTCGACGCCGCTGCTCCGGAGGGAGTCCATGAAGTCGCGGATCGAGAGGCGCTCGCGGACGTTGGCCTCGGTATAGCGCTCACCGCGGGGGTCGAGGACCAGGACCCCCTTTTCGACCAGCGCGGCGGCCAGGGGAATATCGGCCGTGATGGCGAGGTCACCCTCCTCTGCGTGATCGATGATGTGCCGGTCGGCCACGTCGGGTCCGCCGGGGACGACCACCGACTCGACCAGGGGGTTGTTGGCCGGCGTGGAGAGCCGCTGGTTGGCCACCAGCGCCGTCTCGAGCTCCAGGCGGGCCGAGGCCCGGAACACGATCTCCTTCACGTCGTTCGGGGCGGCGTCCGCATCGATCCAGATCTTCATGCCACAAGATAGGGGCACGGTCGGGTCGGCTCCAGTTGACGCCCGGCGGCTCGGGCCTCATGATGGACTAGACCGATCAGTCTAGTTCTGGCTGGAGCCCGGGAGGACCGTGCACGCTACCAAGCGCCGACTCATCGATGCCGGCCTCGCCCTGCTGCTGGAGCGGGGGTACAACGACCTGGGGATCCAGGCGCTCCTGGAGGAGACGGGCGTGCCCCGGGGCTCGTTCTATCACCATTTCAGCGACAAGGAGGACTTCGCGCTGCGGGTGGTCGACAGCTACATGGAGCAGGTGCACACGGGGCTGGACCGCTGTCTGGGGGACGCGTCCCGGCCGCCGCTGGAGCGGGTGAGGCGGTTCTTCGAGGAGACGCGCGAGAAGTACCGGGAGGAGGGCTATCTGGGGTGCATGCTCGGCGGTCTGGGCCAGGAGCTGAGCGGTGTGAGCGAGCGGTTTCGGGAGAAGATCCGCGGGTGCCTGTCGTCGATCGCCGGGCGGATCACGCCGTGTCTGGAGGAGGCACGCGAGCGGGGCGACCTGCCGGCGGGGACCGACTGCGGCGCCATGGCCGATCTCCTGGTGGACTGCTGGGAGGGTGCGGCGCTGCGGACGCGGCTGCACCGGGACCCGGCGCCGCTGGACGCTATGCTGGACTTCTACTTCAGGGCGGCGCCCGCCGGCTGATTGCGGGACGCCGCTGGCGGATCTGAGCTCGACCGGTCGGATCGGACCGACCGCAGGCCGGCACCGGAATCGCCGGGTCGGCTACTTTCGCACTCCTGTCAGGGAGGCATCTGTGTACCGCATCCTACTAATCCCCCTCGTGCTCGGCCTCGTGGGCGTCCCGATCGCTCCGGCGACCGGTTCGGCCCAGGATGGCGACGCCGGGCAGCGGGATGCGCGGATCCGGAGCGCCCTCAGCGCGGCCCCGGCCTCCGTGGCCCGGACGGCCACGGTGGTGGACCTGGATGGCGCCGTGCTCAAGCACGGCACGAGCGACTGGGTGTGCATGCCGGACATGCCCGACGTCCCGAACGACTCCCCGATGTGCCTGGACGAGCCGTGGCGGGAAGTGATCGACGCGTGGGAGAATCGTCGTCAGCCCGAGTACTCGGGGATCGGGATCAGCTACATGCTCCAGGGCGACATGCCCGTGAGCAACACCGATCCGTTCGCCGAGGGGCCGACACCGGACAACGAATGGATCCCGGACGGTCCACCCCACATCATGGTGCTGGTATCCGACCACGAGCTCCTCGAGAGCCTGCCCACCGACCCGGACAACGGCGGCCCGTGGGTGATGTGGAAGGGCACGCCGTACGCCCACATCATGATCCCGACGGTGCCCCGGCCCGAGTGACGGTGCCATGGACGGTGCCATGACCGGTGCCGCAAAGGACGCTGCAGCGAGGAAGGGCCCGCTTCCCGGCGGGCCCTTTCCATGGCGGGCCGCTTCCATGGCGGCACCCTGACCATGGTCCGGTCTCTCCCCGGGGCTACCGGTCGCTGTCGCGGGTTCCCTCCCACCGGCTGTCGAGCTGTTCGAGGAGCTCCCGATACCGGGCTTCGTCCCTGAGGGGGCCCATCGCCCGGGGGAAGAAGTAGCGGAAATGCTCGGTGGAGAAGGATCGCCAGTCGGCGACCCGGGCGAAGGTGTCCAGGGCGGCGTCCGTCTCCCCGAGGGCGGCCAGGGCGAGGCCGATGGAGAAGGCATGGCCGCTCTCCCGGATCTCCTCGAGTATCGTACGGGCGCCGGCGGTGTCGCCGGTCGCGGCCCGGATCGCGGCCAGGAGCGCCCGGATCTCCGGGTGGGAGGGTGTCCCGGCGGGGGGCACCAGGTCGAGGGTCGCCCGGGCGGCGTGCTCGGCCTCGTCGGCCCGACCCAGGTGGTGGAGCACCAGCGCTTCCACGAACCGGGCGAGGCCGTACTCGGGCTGCAGGCGACGTGCGCGCTCGGCTTCCGCCAGCGCGGCTTCCGGCTCCCCGTTGGCCAGCCAGGTCTCGGCGAGGTAGACGCGGTGCGCGGGGGCCAGCGGGTCCAGCTCCACGGCCCGGCGGGCGGGGGCCAGCGCCTGCTCCGGCGCGCCTCGCAGGAGGTGGACCCAGCCGAGCCAGACGTGGGCCTCGGCGTAGCTGGGGGCCAGCTGCACGGCCCGTCCCAGCTCCCGGAGCGCCGCGGGTCCCTGGTATCGGATCGAGTGGATGATCCCGAGGGACGCGTGGCCCTGGCCGAGGTCCGGCGCCAGCTCCACGGCCTGGCGAGCGGCCTCGAGGGGGCCGACGTCCGTGGTCGGGGCCGGGTAGTCGTAGAACTCCAGCAGCGCCAGGGCATCGGCGAGGCCCGACCAGGCGAGTGCGTACCGTCGGTCCCGGTCGAGCGCCCGCTGGAAGTAGTCGATGGCCCGGCCGATGGCCTGCCGGGTCCGCTGGTCCACCAGGGCCCGGCCCTGGGCGTAGAGCCGGAACGCCTCCAGGTCGCGGGGCGGCTCCGTGCCGACCCGCTCCCGCTCCGCCGGGGTGAGCTCGGCCTCCAGCGTGGCGGCGATCCGGACCGCCAGCTCGGCCTGGACGTCGAAGATGGTGGCGGCCTCGAGGTCCCGGTCGTAGCGCTGGACCCAGCGGTGCGCGTCGGTGCGGGCATCGATGAGCTGGACGTTGAGTCGCATGCGGCCGCCGGCCCTCTGGACCGACCCTTCGACGATGGTGCCGACCCCCAGCTCCCGGGCGATCTTCGGGATCCGCCGGGTTCCGTCCCGGTAGCGCTGGACCGATGTACGGGAGATCACGGTGAGCGCCGCGATCCGGGAGAGCTCCGTCAGCAGGTCCTCGTGGAGCCCATCGGCGAGGGCCTGCGTCCCGGCGGACCCGCCCACGCCGTGGAACGGGAGCACCGCCACGGCCCGGGCGGGCAGCTCGTCCCGGCGGGGCAGCTCGTCGCGGGCGGCCGACGCGGCTCCCGGGCCCGGGGGCGCCGCGGAGCGGCTGTCCGGGCCGGGGTCGGCGGGCGACGGGTCCGACCCGTGCCGGAGCCGGTCCACGAGCTCCCGGAACGCCGGTTCCGGGGCCGTGCCGAACTCCGTCTCCAGCAGTGCGGTGTGGGCGTCGGCCACCCGCAGCGCCTCCGCCCGGCTCCCGGCGGCCGCCAGCGCCTCCATCAGCGCCACGGTCACGCGGGTGTCGTGGGGCGTCTCCTCGACCCGCCGCCGCCACCACCGTGCGGCCGCCGGCGCATCGGCCCGGTCCGCGGCCGCGCCGGCCAGCGCTTCCAGCGCCGCCAGGTACTCCCGGTGAAGCCGATCCCGCTCCCGGTCCACCCGCTGCTCGAATGCGGCGGCGTCGGGGAGGTGGAATCCGTCGAGGAACGGGCCGCCGTAGAGGCGGATGGCGGCCTCCGGGTCGTCGGCGGCCAGGGCGTCGTCGAAGAGGAGTACGTCGCAGACCAGCGTGCTGCCGGTCAGCCGGAGGTCCGAACCCACCGACGCCAGCACGTCTTCGCCCAGGGCGCTCCGGATCTCGTATACGGCGGAGGTGAGCCGGTTCCGTGCGGTCCGCTCGCTCACCTCCGGCCACAGGAAACCCACCAGCTTGCCCCGGCTCAGTGTCCGGGCGGGTGCCGTGACCAGGAGCGCCAGCAGCGCCATGGGGTGACGTCGCGAGGCGAGCCGGGTCGCCCCCGCATCACCCGTGAGGACGGCGCCGCCCAGCAGCTTCAGCTCGTTCATGGACGCGGTTGAGAGAGAGTTGAGACCGGGGGGACCGGGCGTTGAGAGGTCGTTCCTAAGATAGCGGGGCGTCACACCACTTCAACACTGCAGCCGGAGTTTCTGGAGATGGAACGAAGAAGCCTGACCGCCACCCGTGCCGCCGCCGGCACGGCGCTCCTCGTCGCACTGGTCCTCGTCGCCGACGCGGGCGCCGCGGCGGATCCGGGCATGGCCCCCGCCCCGAACGCCGCCCCGGATCCGAACGTGGTGGAGGTCACGTCGACCGGAATGAACTTCAGTGCGCCGGCCGCGATCCCGTCCGGGTGGACCACGTTCCGGTTCCGGAACCGGACGGACGTGACCCACTTCTTCGTCCTGGAGCGGCTCCCTGCCGGGAAGACCGTGGCGGACAGCCGGGCGGAGGTGGTGCCGGTGTTCCAGGCCGCCATGGACCGGATCATGGCGGGCGACCCCGAAGCGGGCTTCGCCGAGTTCGAGCGGCTGCCGGCCTGGTTCGCGGATGTGGCGTTCGTCGGGGGCGCCGGCCTCACCGGCCCGAACCGGACCTCCACCGCCACGGTCCGGCTGGAGCCGGGGACGTACGTCATCGAGTGCTACGTGAAGACACCCGACGGCACCTTCCACTCGAGCGTCGGGATGACCGCCGGACTCACCGTCAGCGACGAGCGGACGGCGGCCGGCGAGCCCGAGGCGGATGTCCGGGTGATGCTGGGCGACGACGGGATGGAGCTCCTGGACGCGCCCGGGGCCGGCGAGCACACGTTCGGCGTGCGTTTCGAGAGCCAGCGCGTCCACGAGAACGCCGTCGGCCACGACGTGCACCTGGTGCGTCTCTCGGAGGGCACCGCACCGGAGGACGTGGCCGCCTGGATGAGCTGGGCCGACCCGGCCGGACTCGCCACACCGGCGCCCGCAGCGTTCCTGGGCGGCGTCCAGGAGCAGCCCGACGGAACCGCCTACTTCACCGCCACCCTGGAGCCGGGGCGCTACGCCCTGGTCGCCGAGGTGCCGGACCCGATCGGCAAGAACATGCTCGTGACCTTCGACGTGAACCCGTGACCCGGGAGCCTCCCATGCAGCGCACCCTGCCCGTCCTCATCCTCGGCATCTTCACCCTCCTCGCCGCCGCGGCTTGCGATGTCGCTCCGGTGGAGCCCGACACCGCGCCCGGCGTGACCGACGCCGACCGCGACATGACCCGGTCGGCCGCGTCGTTCCGGACGTGGCGGCAGGGGTTCGACCACGGCACCGGCGGCTGGATCGACGCCGCGACGCCCGGCCCCGGCGGCTGGTGCGGCGGGATCGAGGCCGTCGTCCGGGGCGAAGGGCCGGTGGCGCCGGCCGCAGGGCGCGGCTACGCCCTGGTCCGCTTCGGCGACTGCAACGAGTACTGGGCCGGCAACGGCTTCGCCGACGGGAGCGGGCCGTACTCCCCCGGCGCCGGCTACGCCACCGCGTGGCCGGAGGGCGGCTACGTCGTCGAGCTTGAGATCTGGCTGGACCCGGCGTGGACGGCGCCGATGCCGTTCCTCTACACCGTGAGCTTCAGCGTGCTGGACCTGGCCTACCCGAACGACCTCCGCTACCTGACGGTCCCGGTGACCGCCGGGAGCGGCGGGCTCGAGGTTGCCGGGCACCCGGTCGGCGAGGCGGGGTGGTACACGTTCCGGCACCGGTTCGCCGACGACGGCGGCGCCCTCTCGGTCACGTTCGAGCTGGAGCGGCACGGGCGGACGCTGGCCGCGGTCCCGGCCACGAGCACGGCGTTCACGGCCGAGCCCGTCCGCTCGTTCGAGGCGGCCAACACGGGCAGCGGCTACGTCTGGTTCGTGTCGATCGCACCCGGGCTCGACCTGCCTGTCGACGAGCACCGGGTCCGGCGGGGCGGCTGAGCGCGGGCCGGGGCGGCCTCAGTCGGGCCGGATGTTCTCGTTCATGCGGAACAGGTTGTCCGGGTCCCACGCCCGCTTCAGCGCCCGGAGCCGGTCCCGGTGGCCGACCCACGGGTCGCCGCCGGCGCCCGCCACGTCGTCCAGGTAGTTGACGTACACGCCCGGCGCGGCGAACGGGGCCAGGGCGTCGAACAGGCGGTCGGCCCAGCCGGTCATCTCGTCGTCCCGCTCCGGCCGCTCCCACTTGGGGACCGCCGTGACGCAGAACGCACGCTCCCGGTGGGGGAACGCCGTGGCGTCGGAGGGGACCCGGGCGATGGCGCCGCCGAGCGGCTCCAGGAACAGGCTCGAGAAGGGCGTGGGCACCGGGGCTGCGCCCTCCACGAAGGCGTCGATGGCGGCGTCGGGCAGCGTGTCGAAGAAGGCCGACCGGTAGTAGACCCGGTGCCCGGCCCGGTACATCTCGTCGAGCGACGCGAGCAGTCCGGCGTAGGGGACGAGCCCCACGTCATCGGAGAGCGGCGAGCCCGCCTCCCGGAGCGGCCGCACGACCGCCTCGCCCTCCCCGGGGTCGCCGGCCCAGAGGGGGAACAGGGCGAACACGGTCTCGCCCTGGCTCTCGCCCGAGCCGGGCTCCGGCGGCAGCGCGAAGATCACCGGCATGCACTGGAGCGCGTCCGGCGCGTCGGCCATGTAGTCGCGCCAGAAGCGGAGCAGCGCCGGCGCCGCGTCCATGGCGTGCACGACCGGGCCGGCCAGGACCCGGGGGCCGAGCTCGTGCAGCCGGTACTCGAACGACGTCACCACCCCGAAGTTGCCGCTGCCGCCCCGCAGCCCCCAGAACAGCTCCGGGTTCTCGTCGGCGGAGGCCCGGACCCGCTCACCCGCCGCCGTGATGACGTCCGCGGCGACCAGGTTGTCACACGCGAGTCCGTGCGCCCGCGACGTCCACCCCAGCCCGCCCCCCAGCGTGTACCCCGCCATCCCCACCATGGAGACCGGTGCGCCCGTGGTCACGAGGCCGAACGCCTGCGTCTCGTGGTCGACGTCCCGGACGGTGGCACCGGGGCCGACCCGCACCCGGCGACGCTCCGGGTCCACCCGCACCCCGTTCATCGGCGAGAGATCCAGCATAAGCCCGCCGTCCGCCACGGCGTGGCCCGCCGTGTGGTGGCCGCTGCCGCGGACCGACAGCGCCAGCCCCGACTCCCGGGCGAAACGGACCCCCGCCATGACGTCGGCGGCACCGGCGCAGCGGAGGATGGCCGCGGGACGACGGTCGATCCGCCCGTTCCAGACGGCCCGGGCGTCGTCGTACCCACTGTCGCCGGGAAGGAGAAGCCGACCTCTGACCCCGGGCGCCAGGTCGGAAAAGTCCACGGAGCCCGGGGGGGTGTCCGGAGAAGGGGCGGGGGTGGTCACGATGCCTCCGTCGGGGGATCGAAGTCGCGAGAGCCGACCCCGAATCCTGCCACGACCGGGGCATGCCTGCAAGCGACCGCCGACGCCCGACATAATGGCAGGTTTATCTTACTATGTGTCAGGTGGAGGTTACGCGACCGGGCCGGAAGGAGGCGGTCATGACAGGCGAGATGAGCCAGACGCGGCTGCGGGCGTGGTGGGCGGCCGGGGTCTGGGCGGCCGCCGGGGTGGCGTTCGCGGTGGCGTTCTTCGGGTGGGGCGGTCCGTCGGAGTACGGCTCGGACCCGGGCCGGATCCTGGCGGGTGCGGTGGCCATCGCCGTGGGCTACGGCGGGTACTTGCTGGCGATGTGGGCCACGCGATCGCGGGGGAGTGCGGTGGCGACCGACGAGCGGGACGCGCAGGTGGTGGCCCGTGCGTCGCGGGGCACGCTGATCGTGGTTCTGATGGCGGTGTTCGGGGCGAGCGTGGGGCTGTGGGAGGCGTACCGAGGGCCGGGCGTGGTGCCGGTGGGGTGGCTGTGGTTCCTGACGTACGGAACGGTGATCGTCACGTTCGTGGTGCACGCGGTGGCGACGCTGGTGGTGGACGCGAGATACGGCGGGCATGGCTGAGGACCGGATCCGGAACCGGATCCGTCGCCTGCGCTTCGAGCACGACGAGATGACGCAGGAGGAGCTGGCGGAGGCGGTGGGGTGCAC
This sequence comes from Candidatus Longimicrobiales bacterium M2_2A_002, assembly GCA_051418035.1. Taxonomy (GTDB): domain Bacteria; phylum Gemmatimonadota; class Gemmatimonadetes; order Longimicrobiales; family RSA9; genus JAWVYT01. The sequence goes on along the minus strand of JBPRGE010000144.1, from coordinate 8,120 downwards.
GCGCCAGACCATCGGCGCGCTGGAGCAGGAGAAGTACGTGCCGTCGCTGGCGCTGGCGTTCCGGATCGCGCGGGCGTTCGGGCTGGGCGTGGAGGAGGTGTTCGAGTACGAAGAGTGAGACCCGGCCGGTCCGCCGGTCGGGCCGGGAGCAGGCATGAGGAAGGTCGCCGCAGGAGCGGTCGTCATCGGTCTGGCACTGGCGGCGTGCCCGGACCAGAGCGCCGACACGGGCGATGCCGCCGCGGACGCCCCCTTCGAGTCCGTCGAGCTGGCGGTGACCGGGCCCGCCGGGCTCTTGGCGGGGACGCTGACGACGCCGGCGTCAGGGTGTCCCTGCCCCACGGCGATCCTGATCCCGGGCGTGGGTGCCCACGACCGGGACTACACGCTCTGGGGCCTGCCCCGGTTCCGGGTGCTGGCGGAGCACCTGGCCCGCCACGGGATCGCTTCGCTGCGCTACGACGAGCGGGGCGTGGGGGCGTCCACGGCGAACCCGGCCGGCGCCACCAGCGCGGACTTCGCGGCGGACGTCCGGGCGTGGATCGACGCGCTACGTGCCCGGGCGGCCGGACCGGACCCGGCCGGTGCGGGACCGGCCGGTGCGCCGGACCCCGGGCACGGCCCCGCGGTCGATCCCGACCGGATCGGCCTGATCGGGCACAGCGAGGGCGGCACCGTCGCGGGGTTGGCGGCGGCCGGGGCCGATGACGTGGCCTTCGTCGTCCTGCTGGCGAGCCCCGGGCTTTCCGGCCGGGAGTACAACCTCCAGTACGAGGCGTCCATGGCCCGGGCGGCGGGGGCCGGCGAGGCGGCCATCGCCGAGCGGCGCGCGTTCCAGGCCCGGGTCCTGGACGCCGTCCTCGAGGCCTGCGACTCGGCAGACGCGGCGAGGCGGCTCCGGGCGATCTACGGCGAGGCGACGCCCGACGTCCCACCCGACCGGCTGGAGCGCGGGATCCGTCGCCTGACCTCGCCGTGGTTCCGGTTCAGCGTGGCACACGACCCGGCGCGGACGCTCCGGGCGGTGGACGCGCCGGTGCTGGCCGTCTTCGGCGAGCGGGACCGGCAGGTGCCGCCGGAGGGGAACCTGGAGGCCATGGCGGCGGTCGTCGGGGCCGGCGAGGTCGGGGCCGGGGAGAGTCGCGTCGTCGTGCTGCCGGGGCTGAACCACTTCCTCCAGCCCGCGGAGACGGGGGCGGCGGCGGAGTACCCGGGGATCGAGGAGGCGTGGGCGCCGGCGCTGCTGGATCTGGTGACCGGGTGGATCCGGGCGAACGCGGGCGCCCAGCCGGCCCGCTCGTGCACGGTGCTGCACGTTTCCGGCGATGGCTACGTGCTGGGCGGGAGCAACGAGGACTGGTCGGACCCGGCGACCCGGTTCTGGCTGATCCCGGCGGCGGACGGCCGCCACGGCTGGATCAAGTTCGGGTTCGCCGGCGGCTTCCCGCAGGGCGGGATGAACGACGAGGGCCTGTTCTGGGACGCGACGGGCGTCCCGTACCTCGCCATGCCGGTCTCCGAGGCGAACAAGCGGCGCTACGAGGGCCCCCTGATGGAGAAGGTCATCACCGAAGCCGGGACGGTGGCCGAGGCCCGGGCGATCCTCGACGACTGGTACTGCGACGACCAGTACCGGGCCCTGTACCTGGTGGGCGACGCCGCCGGCGAGTCCATGGTCGTGGAGGGCGACACGATCCTCGCCGGGACCGGGGCGTGGCAGGTGGCACCAACTTCCGGCCATCCGAACCCGGGCTGGGCGGCTACCCCTGCCCGCGGTACGAGACCGCCATCGCGATCCTGGCCGGCGCCGATTCGGTGAGCCCGTTCCTCGTGGGCCATATCCTGGAGGCCACGCACCAGGAGGGGAGCTATCCCACCCGGTACTCCACGCTGTACGACCTCGAGAACCGGGTCGTCTACCTGTTTCACCGCCACAACTTCGACGAGTACGTGGCCATTGACCTCGCCGCCGAGCTGGCCCGGGGCGCCCGCTCCTACGACATCGCACCCCTCTTCTCGGGCGTCCGGATCCAGGCGCCGGCCCACGGCGCCACGGTGGCGGCGACGTCGGCGGAACTCCGGTGGGAGGGCCGGCTGGCCAGCGACTACCGGGTCTGCTGGTCCACCTCGTCGGACCCGGCCGGGCGGTGCGAGGCGGTCGGGGTGGCGCTGGCGGAATCCGTGCCAGCCTCCGGGGAAGGGGCGGCGCCCCGCCATCCGATCGGGCTCGCGGGGGTTGGCGGGCTCGCCGGGCTCCTGGCCGGCGCGCTGCTCCTCGGATGCCTGTGGCGGGTGGTCGCGCCCCGGAGCGGGCGACGCCGTGGTCAGGTCCTCGTCTTCCTGGCTGCCCTGCTGCTGGCCGCGGGCTCGTGCGGCGGCGATGGCGGTCCCACGGGCCCCGGTCCGGACGAGGTCGGCACGATCCGCCACGCGTTGACCGGCCTGGAGCCGGGGACCACGTACTATTGGCAGGTGCGGGCCACGGCGCCGGGCGGGGCCGGGTTCACGAGCGCCACGTTCGTCCGGAGCTTCGCCACGGCGGACGGGTGAGCCGGGAGGTCCGGGCACCCTCGCGGCTCGGAGGGCCCGCGGGTACCTTCTTCCGAGGAAGGTCGAACGATCGACCCCGGCCCACAGGAGGCTGCCATGACGGCCCGCTCGACCCGAATCGCGTTCCTCGGCCTGGCCCTTTCCCTCCCCGCGGTGTTCCTGCCCGCGCCCCTCGCCGCCCAGCGCCCGGTGTGCGCCGAGGCCCTGGCCGAGGGCGAGGTCGCGGAGCGGGACTCGGCGGGGCTGCTCGTCGGGGACCTGACGCTGGATGGCGCCACGGACGCGGCGTACTGGTGGGCGGACAGCGCGCAGGTGGTCCTGGTGATCGGGGCGTGCGACGGGGGCGAGGTGGCGAAGCGGTGGCGGCTCGTGGTCGACCTGCCCGCCGACTGTCCGGCCGCGGAGGCCCGGGTGGAGCTGACGACGCTGCTGCTGGACGAGGCGCTGGTGGGGCGGGCGTGCGCTGGTGAGGAGTCCGCCTCCGAGTGCGCGCACCTGCGCCGGGAGAACGAGCGGCGCCGGGCGCTGATGGCCGCCGGCGGCCGGGCGCTCCGGGTCGGCGGCCCGGCGTGCACGGTGGAGACGCTCCGCTGGTCGCCGGACATGGGCGCGTTCATGCGGATCCCGGGCTGACGGGGTCCGTCCCGTTCCCCCGTCAGGGGAGGTCGGACCGCAATCGCTCCCGGAACGCCGTGTGGCACTCCACGCACCCCTGCCGGATCGCTGCGTCCCGCGCCAGCACGGTCTCCATGTCGCCGGCACGGGCCGCTTCGGCGAGCTCGACGGAGAGGTCGTGGACGCGGGTGTCCAGCGCCTTGAACCGGGCCATGTCGGGCCCCAGCGCCTCGGCGATGGTGGCGGCTTCCTCCGGCGGCACCTTCGGATGATCGGCGATGGCCCGGGCGCCCGCCGCGATGGTGTCGTACGCTTCGGTCCAGAGGCCCCGGCTCACCTGCTGCATGTCGCCCTGGAGGTCCAGCATGATGGCGAAGAGCCCGGGCAGCGCCACGCGGGCTGCGTCCGCGGAGGGCTCCTGTGTGGCCGGCTGCTGCGCCGCGGCCTCCTCGGTGGCCGGCTGCTCCGCTGTGGCGGCCTCCTCCGCGGCGGGCTCCTCCGGCCGGCCCTGCTCGGCGGCGTTCCGGTCCTCGCAGCCGGCGGCGAGGGCTGCGACGGCGAGGGCGACGACGGTCGTCTTGAGGGTCGCCTGCCTCATCCCTCACCTCCCTCGCTGGCTGCGGACAGCGACAGGACGTAGGCCGCCACGTCGCCGATCTCCTCGTCACTGAGCCGGGCCCCGCCCATGGGCGGCATGGGTGCCGGGTGCTGCACGGGCTTCGTCACGCCCTCCCGTACCAGGGTCTCGACTTCGTCCCGGGAGGGGCGGGCGTCGAAGTTCACCCACGCGTCGTCGGTCAGGTCCGGGGCCAGCGTGGTGCCGGTCGCCCGGGGCCCGTGGCAGGTGAAGCAGCTGCCCTTGCCCTTGAAGATGGCCTCGCCGGCGGCCGGGTCCTGGGGCGCGACCGTGTGTGGCGGGGCCGCGGCCAGCGCCGCGAGGGCGCAGGCCAGGCTCCCGATGATGATCGGAGCGTGTCGCATGATCTCCTCCCTCAGAATGCGGTCATGAAGCCGGTTACGAACCGGTAGTCCTCCCGGTCCAGGTCGTACTGGACCTCGCCGGTCAGGCGGACGTTCCGGGCCAGCAGGTAGTTCGCGCCGAGGGCGCCCGCCCGGTAGCTCTCCAGCAGTTCGGCCTCGCCCTGGCGGATGCTGAACACGGGAGCGTCCGCGTCAATGTGGTTGTAGAGGGCTGTGAAGAACCAGCGTCCCGCATCGCCCTCGGGGGTCCAGAGCAGCTCGGCGAAGCCCATGTCGATCTCCGTGTCCAGCGCGACGGGGTCGTCGAAGAACGGGCGGTCGTCCAGTCGCCGCAGGTACTGGGCGTTGAGGTGGAGCGTCGGGCTCAGTCCCACGGTGAGGTCGGGGCCGAAGACCCGGATCGCGTTGTCGACGCCGGCGCCGGACTCGACGCCGTAGTAGCCGAAGCCGCCGAGGCGGAAGCCCCCGAAGTCGTGGGCGAGCCGGGCGGCGATGGCCTTGCCGTCGTCGGAATCGTAGACGCGGTCGTCGCCGGCCTCGTCGAGGCCACGGCCGTTGAGCAGCTGGAGGGACGCGTCGGCCCCGTCCCACGGGGAGAACGCGGCCGTGACGCCCCGGTCGTAGGTCAGGTCCGCGCGGGCGGTGCCCACGCGCACGCGATACGGCTGGTAGTCCTCGTACTCGAGGCGGAGCTCCCGCTTGAACAGCGGGTCGGAGACCTGGAACTGGCCCACCAGCAGGTCCACGCCGCTGCCCGCCACGTCGCTGAACTGGACGTAGGCGTCCTCGAGCCCGGCGACCTCGCCCCGCTCGGACATGAAGAAGTACATGTAGTAGCTGACCTTGTCGGCGACGCGGCCGCCGCTGAGCACCTTGATCATCCACGGCGTCTGCAGGTCGACGGCGGGCTCGGCGCCGCCCGTCCGTCCCTGGACGTACGCATCCAGGCGGACGGCCAGCGGGAGGTCATCCATCAACTGCAGCAGCGGGTCGCCCGTGTCCACGCTGTCCCGGGGCTCCTCGCCCGGGGCCATCCGGAACCCGTTCGCGGCGAACTGCTCACCGAACGAGGTCAGCCGCGGCGCCGGTGCGTGGCACAGGGAGCAGGAAACGCCGTACTTGCGGGCGAACGCCGGGATCGCCTCGGCCTCGCCCGACGGCGACGCCAGGAACACTGCGCCGGCGACGGCCGCGGCCGACGCCCCCATGAACACCCGTTGCAGCGTGGTCGTACGCATCGCTCGCCCTCCTCGTCACGGTCTCGGGTCAGCCCCGGTCAATGTCGTGGGAAATGTGCCATCCGAGCCCCGGCTTCGCCATACAACAGGTGTAGCACCACCCGGGGCTGCCTCCGGGCCGGGCGCCGGTGCCCGGGTGCCCCGATGTCGATTTCCGGAGCCCTCGCGCGACGTCAGGGTAGAAGGCCGGGAGGAGCCCCGCCTGCTACTCGAACGAAGGAAGGCGAAGCCATGCGATTCATGATGCTGATGATCCCGAAGGGCTACGAGAGCGCGGAGCCCGGCACGCTGCCGGACCCGGAGGCCATGGAAACCATGATGGCGTACAACCAGGAGCTGCAGGAGGCCGGCGTGCTGCTGGCGCTGGACGGGCTGCACCCGCCCTCGATGGGCGCCCGCGTCTCCTTCGAGGACGGCGGGCCGTCGGTGACGGACGGTCCGTTCTCCGAGGTGAAGGAAGTGGTGGGCGGCTACTGGATGATCGACGTGAAGTCGAAGGCGGAGGCCATCGAGTGGGCGAAGCGGTGCCCGGGGTCGGAGAACGAGGTCATCGAGATCCGGCAGGTGCAGGAGGCGTCGGATTTCGAGGACATGGAGGCGTCGTGAAGTACCTCTGCCTGGGATACTACGACCCCGACGCCTTCGACGGGCTGTCGGAGGCGGAGCGGCTGGCGATGGTGGAGGCGTGCGCGCCCCACGACGCGGAGCTGCGGGCGAGTGGCCGGGTGCAGTCGGTGGCGAGCCTGGAGCACGGTGTGCACGTGACGCTGCGCCCGTCCGGCTCCGGGTCGGGCACCTCGGTGACGGACGGGCCGTTCGCCGAGGCGAAGGAGCTGGTGGGCAGCTTCTTCATCATCGACGCCGCCGACCTGGACGAGGCGGTGCGGATCGCGTCGCTCCACCCCGCGGCGCGGGTCCGGCCCGACCTGGGGTTCGCGGTGGAGGTACGCCCCATCGAGGTCCTGGGCGAGGTGGACCCGGAGTCCGGGGAGATGGAGCTGGTCCAGGGGTCGCCGCCGGAGCGGTATGGCGGGAGCTGAGGCCCGGGAGGCCATCGAGGCGGTCTGGCGGATCGAGTCGGCCCGGGTCATCGCCCGGGTCGCTCGGCTCGTCGGCGATGTGGGGCTGGCGGAGGATTTCGCCCACGACGCCCTCGTGGCCGCGCTGGAGCGGTGGCCGGCGTCGGGCGTGCCGGACAGCCCGGGCGCCTGGCTGACCACGGTCGCGAAGCGCCGGGCCATCGACCACCTCCGCATGCGGGACCGGCACGCGGAGAAGGAGCCGGAGGTCAGCCACGAGCTGGACACGCGACGGGCGGCGAGTCGCCGGGACCCGGTCGCCGAGGCCGACGATCCGGTGGGCGACGACCTCCTGGGGCTGATCTTCATGTGCTGCCACCCCGTCCTTTCCCGGGAGGCCCGGGTGGCGCTCACGCTGAGGCTGCCGGGCGGGCTGGCCACCGACGAGATCGCCCGTGCGTTCCTGGTCCCGAAGGCCACGCTGGCCCAGCGGATCGTGCGTGCGAAGCGGACGCTGCGGGAGGCGAACGTCCCGTTCGAGGTGCCCCGCGGCGACGACCTGGTGGAGCGGCTCGGCTCGGTTCTCGAGGTGGTCTACCTGATCTTCAACGAAGGCTACAGCGCCACGGCCGGCGACGACTGGGCCCGACCCGAGCTGTGCCGCGAAGCGCTCCGGCTCGGCCGCATCCTGGCCGGGCTCGCCCCGGAGGTGTCGGAGGTCCACGGGCTGGTGGCCCTCATGGAGATCCAGGCGTCGCGCCTGTCGGCGCGGACCGGCCCCGACGGCCAGGCCGTGCTGCTCATGGACCAGGACCGGAGCCGTTGGGACCGGCTCCACGTCCGCCGCGGACTGGAGGCGTTGGAGCGGGCCGAAGTCCTCGGCGGCGGGTTCGGGCCGTACGGGCTCCAGGCGGCCATCGCCGCGTGCCACGCCCGGGCACAGAGGGCCGAGGACACGGACTGGCCGCGGATCGTGGCCCTCTATGACGCCCTGGCCCAGGTGGCGCCATCTCCCGTGGTGGCGCTGAACCGGGCCGTGGCCGTGGGGATGGCGTACGGCCCCGAGGCCGGCCTCGAGCTGGTCGACGCGCTGGCCGAGGCGTCCGAGCTGGACGGCTACCCCCACCTGCCGGCCGTTCGGGGCGACCTGCTGGAGAAGCTGGGCCGCGGCGACGAGGCCCGGGCCGCGTTCGAGCGTGCGGCGGGTCTCACCCGGAACGACGTCGAGCGGAAGATCCTGCTGCGCCGGGCCGGGGAGGTCGGAGAGGAAGGGGCCTGAAGGCGGGCGCGTCGCCCCGCGATGCTCGGCGGCGGGTCGCTCGGGACCGGGCTTCCTGACCGCCGTGCCCGGTCAGGCTGTGGGCTCCAGCTCGAAGCGCTCACGGCTCCCCGGCGAGATGGTGCGGTGCTCGCCCCGGACATTCACCTCGACGGGGGACGCGGACCCGGGCTGGGTGTGGATCGTGATGTGGTCGGTGCAGACGTCGATGTCGAGCCAGTTGCTCCGGTACTGGATGGTGAAGTGGATCTCGCCCAGGTCGTCGGGCACGCGCGGATCGAAGTGGAGCACTTCGCTGCGGACCTCCATCCCGGTGTAGCAGCGCTGGAGGAGGTCGACGGTCCCGGCCATTGCGCCGAGGTGCACGCCCTCCTCGGTGGTCCCGCCCTGGATGTCCGAGATGTCGCTCTCCCGGGTCCGGCGGAAGAAGTCCCAGGC
>JBPRGE010000143.1:0-15043 GCA_051418035.1 Candidatus Longimicrobiales bacterium M2_2A_002 | reverse complement strand
GGCGCAGGCGCTGGCGGACCGGGCGGCGCTCTGGCTGACCGTGGTGGCCGTCTCCGTCGGCGTGTTGACGCTTGTCGCGTGGCTGGTGGCCGGCGCCACGGGGTCCTTCGCGATCCAGCGGGTGGTGACCGTCCTGGTGATCGCGTGTCCCCACGCGCTGGGCCTGGCCGTCCCGTTGGTGGTGGCCATCTCCACCACGCTGGGCGCCCGGAACGGGCTGTTGGTCCGGGACCGCCGGGGCCTGGAGGAGGCCCGGAAGCTGGACGCGGTGATCTTCGACAAGACGGGCACGCTGACCCGGGGCGAGTTCCGGGAGGGCGGGATCGAGACGACGGGCGAGCTCTCCGACGACGAGGCGCTGCGTCTGGTCGCCGGCGCCGAGCGGGACTCGGAACACACCATCGCCGCCGGGATCGTGGAGAGCGCCCGGGAGAAGGATCTCGCCATCCCGTCGTCGGACGACTTCGAGAACATCCCGGGCCACGGCGTGCGGGCCACCGTGGAGGGCCGGAGCTTCCACGTGGGCGGGCCGGCCATGCTGCGGAAGCTGGACGCCGAGCCGCGGGAATCGCTCCGGGCGTTCGAGCAGGAGCGGGCCGGCCGGGGCCAGGCCGTGGTCTACTTGATCGAGGATGGCGAGCCGCTGGCGGTGTTCGCCGTGGCCGACGCCATCCGGGAGGAGTCCCGGGAGGCGATCCGGTCGCTGCACGACGCCGGGATCGAGGTGGTCATGCTCACGGGCGACGCGCAGGCCGTGGCAGACGCGGTGGCCGAGGAGCTGGGGATCGACACGGTCTTCGCCGAGGTGCTGCCGGACCAGAAGGCGGACAAGGTGAAGGAGCTCCAGGGCCAGGGGAAACGGGTGGCCATGGTGGGCGACGGCGTGAACGACGCGCCGGCGCTGGTCACCGCCGACGTGGGCATCGCCATCGGCGCCGGGACCGACGTGGCCGTGGAGAGCGGCGACGTGGTGCTGGTCCGGAGCGACCCCCGGGACGTGCCCCGGATCGTGGCGCTGAGCAGGGCCACGTACCGCAAGATGATCCAGAACCTGTGGTGGGCCGCCGGCTACAACATCCTCGCCATCCCGCTGGCCGCCGGCGTGCTGGCGTCGTGGGGCGTCCTGCTGCACCCGGCGGTGGGCGCCATCCTCATGTCCATGAGCACCGTGATCGTGGCGGCCAACGCCCAGCTGCTGCGGCGGGCGGAGCTGTGACGGGCGCTGAGCGAGGGGCGCCGCCGTGAGGCCGGCCGCATGAGCCAGGGAGACGCCCGGGCCTACGACCGGATCGCCCCGATCTACGACCTCATGGAGGCCCCCATGGAGTGGCTCGGGGGCCGGGACCGGCGAGCCCGGGTGATCAACGGAGCTCACGGCGACGTGCTGGAGATCGGCGTGGGCACGGGCCGCAACCTGGAGCTCTACCCGCCGGACGCAGACGTGACGGGGATCGACATCTCGGAGCGGATGCTGGAGCGGGCCCGGGCCCGGGCGTCGAGCCTGGAGCGGAGCCCCGAGCTCCGGGTCGCCGATGCCGAGTCGCTCCCGTTCGAGGACGACCGCTTCGACACGGTTACCGCGACGTGCGTCTTCTGCTCGGTCGACGACCCCGTGCGCGGGCTGGAGGAGGTCCGGCGGGTGGTGAAGCCCGACGGCGAGGTCCGGCTCCTGGAACACGTCCGGCCCCGGAACCCCGTCCTGGGGAAGATCTTCGACTGGCTGACCCCGCTGACCCGGCGGCTCATGGGCCCGGAGATCAACCGTCGTACCGAGACGAACGTGGAAGCCGCCGGGCTCGAGATCGCGGACGTCCGGCGGGACGGGATCTGGCGGGAGATCGTCGCGAAGCCATCAGGCGGTCCCGCTGCATCCCGGAGGTGAGCCGGGCTGGGGAACCTCCAGGCGGGGGCGTCGATTCGACGCCGGAAGGTCAGGGGCACAGCGCCGGCCCGCTCCATTGCGCATCCGCCGGTCCGGGGCCATGGTTCCCGTACTCCCGCCCTCCAAACAGCTCCGGCGTCCGACCCGGGAGCGGCCATGGGCCACACCGTAGGCAAGGATGTCTATCGCGCGTTGGGCCGGAAGATCGACGGGCTGACGGTCCGCTCGCCGTGGAGCGATACGCTCCGTGCCATCCTGGAGGAGCTCTACTCCGAGGAGGACGCGGCGCTCGTCGCCGCCATGCCGTACGGCTTCTCGAGCGTGGACCGGATCGAGCGGGTCACCGGGTTCCCGCGCTCCGACCTGAAGCGGCGGCTGGGCAGTCTCGCACGGCGCGGGCTGGTCATCGACGTATGGTCCGGCGGGAAGTACCGGTACGCGCCCTCGCCGATGGTGATCGGGATCTTCGAGTTCACCATGATGCGCACCGGCGGGCAGCTGCCCTACGAGAAGTGGGCGGCGCTGTTCCGGGACTACCTGGAGGAAGGGTCGTTCGCGGAAGCCATGTTCGGGGACGGGCAGCAGGTTTCCATCATGCGCGCCGTCCCCCACGACGGCTCGGTCCGGCCCGAGGAGTACGTGGAGGTCCTGGACTACGAGAAGGCCGCGGCGATCATCGACGCCACGGACCGGTTCGCCATCGGGCTCTGCTCGTGCCGCCACGAGCACCGGCATCTGGGCGCCAACGACTGCGACGTGCCGCTGGACACCTGCTCGACGCTGGGCGCCACCTCCGTGGACTACATGGTCCGGAACGGGCTGGCCCGGGAGGTCTCGAAGCAGGAGATGCTGGAGAACGTGGAGCGGTCGCGGGAGCTGGGGCTGGTCATCAACGCCGACAACGTGCAGCGGAACGTCAGCTTCTTCTGTCACTGCTGCGGCTGCTGCTGCAACGTGCTGGGCGGGATCAACCGGTACGGCTACACCAACGCCGTGGTCACCTCCAACTGGATCGCGGAATCGGATCCCGACGCGTGCATCGGCTGCGGGATCTGCTCCCGGCAGTGCCCCATCGACGCCATAGACCGGGTCGAGGACCCCGACCCGAAGTACCGCAAGTTCGGCCGCCCGGTGGTGAACCAGGAGCTGTGTCTGGGATGCGGCGTGTGCACAGTCCGGTGCAAGCCCGGGGCGATGCGGCTCACGAAGCGAGAGCAGAGGGTTCTCCACCCGGAGACCACGTTCGAGCGGATCATCCTCCAGTGCCTCGAGCGGGGCACGCTCCAGAACCAGCTGTTCGACGACCCATCCAGCCTGACCCAGGGGTTCGCACGGGCGGTGGTGGGCGGGTTCCTCCGGCTGCCGCCGGTGAAGCGGGCGCTCATGAGCGACGTGCTGCGGTCGCGTTTCCTCGGGGCCCTGAAGGGAGCCGCGGTGCGCCAGGGCAAGGGCGACCTGGTGGAGCAGTGAGCGGGCCCGCAAGGAGTCCGCACCGGTCGGGTCGGCTTCGTGTCAGGGGATGGTCGCCTCGTACGCCGCACGGTCACAGGCGCTGGTCTTATCGAGGTATACCTCCACTGCGTGCTTCAGGCTGAACATCCGTCCGGCCCACGCGTCGTCCCACCGGGTGAAATCGGTCTGGCAGTGGCCGCCTACGGCCAGGAGGGTGCCGTTCTCCGTGAGCCGGCTGTGATAGAGCCCGTGGTTCACGATGCACCAGCCGCCGGTGGACTCGTCACCGGCCTCCAGTGTGGCCAAAAGCTCCGCGATGCCTTCCGCCCGGGCGGTGACGATCCCCTGTGAGTCCACCGTGGCGACCGTCGAATTCCCCGATATCCAGCTGAACGGCCCCGCGTCGGCCACCGGGTGGCCGTTGCCGTCCCGTGCCTCCGCAGTGAACTGGAGCCGGGCTCCCACCCACGAGGCCGACCAGTCGTCCGGTGAGATCACGACGGAGACCGGTGCCTGGACCACGTACAGCTCAGTCGCGCCGGCTTCAGCCCCTGCCACGGCCGTCACGGTGGCCGACCCTGACCCCGCCGCTGTGGCCAGGCCGGAATCCGCAACGGTGATGGAGGCGGGAGCCGACGACTCCCATGTGAAGGCGATTCCGGGCAGCTCGTCGCCGGCCGCGTTCCTGGCCGTGGCGGAAAGCTGCACCGTCTCGCCGATGGCGATCAGTGTGTCCCGCGGGGCCGTCACCTCGACGGACGCTACGTCCGTGTCGGGAGCGACGCCGGTCCCCGGATCATCGCCACAGCCCCCGAGGGCCGCGGCGGCGGCAAGGACCAGGACAGGCGAGCGCCCGTGCGCGCTTTCGCTGATTGACCTTCGCCCGGAGTGACGGTACCTTTCGCGTCTATTGAGACCGGTTCTCATTCTCAACCCTGGGACACCATGAGTGAAGGGCGCGGAGCCGACGGATCGCCGCGGTTGGACGACATGCCGCTCGGCGAGGAGGTCGAGCTGGAGTCGATGGAGCTGGAGGACGCGACGGCGGAGGCGCTGCTGGAGCGGGGCGTGCTGCCGGGTGCGCGGATGTGCGTGGTGCGGCGGTCGCCGTTCGGCGACCCGATCGTGCGGGTGGACGGTACGGTGCTGGCGCTGCGGCGGGAGACGGCGGCGCGGATGATCGTTCGGCGGCGGGAAGCGGCGGCGTAATGGCGACGGTCGCAGCGCCAGCGTCGTGCCATGAGGAGGGCTCGGCGGCTCCGACGGATGGCGCGCCGCTGGTGGCGCTGGTCGGTCCGCCGAATGCGGGCAAGACGACGCTGTTCAACCAGCTGACGGGGCTCCGTCAGAAGGTTGCGAACTACCCGGGTGTGACGGTGGAGAAGCACGTGGGCCGTGCGCGTCTGGGCGAGGAGCAGGTGGTGGACGTCGTGGATCTGCCGGGGGTGAACGGGTTCTCGGCGCGGACGCTGGATGAGCGGGTGACGCGGGACGTACTGGAGGGCCGGATGGAGGGGCTCCGGTCGCCGGACGCGGTGGTGGCGGTGGTCGACTCCACGCGGCTGGAGAGCCAGCTGATGCTGGTGGAGCCGATCCTGGAGCTGGAGCTGCCGACGCTGCTGGTGCTGAACATGTGGGACGAGCTCGAGTCCCGGGGCGGAAGCGTCCGGGACGCGGCGCTGGCGGAGCGATTCGGCGTGGCGGTGGTCCGGACGAATGCCCGCACGGGGGATGGCGTGGACGCGGTCCGTGCGTTCCTGGCGGAGTCGGCGGACCGGGGCGTGGGCGCCGAGCGGGAGTCCCGGGACCTGTCGCTGGCGCCGTGCGGCGTGCCGTTGCCGGTGGTGGACACGTTCCGGGAGCGGCGGGATCGGATCCGGACGGCTGTCTCCGCCGCGGACCACACGCCGCCGGGCCCGTCGAAGTGGACGGAGCGGCTGGACTCGGTGGTGCTGCACAGGGTGGCGGGCCCGCTGGTCTTCCTGGCGGTTGTGGTGCTGGTCTTCCAGGCGATCTTCACGTGGGCCACGCCGTTCATGGACGGTGTGGAGTGGGCGATCGCGAGCGCGGGCCAGTGGCTGGCGCCGCGGCTCCCGGAGGGGTGGGTCCGATCGATGGTCATCGACGGCGTGTTCGGGGGTGTCGGCTCGGTGGTGGTCTTCCTCCCGCAGATCCTGATCCTCTTCTTCTTCCTGGGTCTCCTGGAGGACTCGGGGTACATGGCCCGGGCGGCGGTGATCGCGGACCGGATGATGTACCGGGTCGGGCTGCAGGGCCGGTCGTTCCTCCCGCTGCTGAGCGGGTACGCGTGCGCGGTCCCGGCGATCCTGGCGGCCAGGACGGTGGAGGACGAGCGGGACCGGCTGGCCACGATCTTCGTGACGCCGTTCATGACGTGCTCGGCGCGGCTCCCGGTCTACGCGCTGCTGATCGCGGCGTTCATCCCGGCGCAGCCGCTGCTGGGCCCGGTGATCGGGACCCGTGCGGCGACGCTCCTCGGTCTCTACGCGCTGGGGCTGGTGGCGGCGATCGCAACGGCGTTCCTGCTGAAGCGGACGCTGCTGAAGGGCGAGTCGCCGTCGTTCATGATGGAGCTGCCGCCGTACCGGCTCCCGTCGCTGAAGTCGGTGGGGCTCCGGCTCCTGGACCGGAGCCGGATCTTCCTGGCCCGGGCCGGGAAGATCATCTTCGTGGTGACCATGGTCCTGTGGGCACTGACCCAGTTCCCGCGGACGGCGGAGGGCCCGCCGCCCATCGACGACAGCGTGCTGGGCACCATCGGGCACGTGATGGAGCCGGCCATCGAGCCGCTGGGCTACGACTGGCGGGTCGGGGTCGGGCTGGTCTCGTCGTTGGCGGCCCGGGAGGTCATCGTCGGGACACTGGGGACGATCTACGGCGTGCAGGACGGCTCGGAGACATCGCTCACGCTGCAGGAGAACCTGCGTCAGCACCTCGACCTGGGCGCCGCGCTCGGCCTCCTGGTCTTCTTCGCGTTCGCGCTCCAGTGCATGTCGACGGTGGCGGTCATGCGGAGGGAGACCGCCGGCTGGAAGTGGCCGGCGCTCCAGTTCGGCTACATGCTCGTCCTGGCGTTCGCCGGGGCGTGGCTGATGAACTGGCTGGTCTGACCGGAGCCCGATCGGGCAGGAGCGGTCGCCCGGCCCTTGAGCCGATCGCCCAGAATGGTAGCTTCATCATCCGTAGCGACACGCGGTCGCGCGAGCAGGTCATCACGGAGCGGGAGCGGCATGGACATCACGATCACCGGCACGGTCAAGCAGGTGCTGGAGGAGCAGTCGGGCGAGGGCCGGAACGGCCCGTGGCGGAAGCAGGAGTTCATCCTGGAGACCGAGGGCGAGTACCCGAAGCCGGTGTGCATCGTCCAGTGGGGCGAGAAGATCGACGAGTTCGGCGTGCAGGAGGGTGAGCGGCTCACGGCCCACGTCGACATCCAGAGCCGGGAGTACAACGGGCGCTGGTACACCGACGTGAAGGCGTGGCGGGTGGAGCGGCCCGATGCGGGCGGCCAGGGCGGCCAGACACCGCCATCGCCGACGGACGAGCCGTGGCCGGAGGAGCCGTCCGGCCCGCTGGACGAGGACGACGGCCTGCCCTTCTGACAACGGCGCCGGCGGGACGGGGGCTGGGGGCACGACGAAGGGGCGGTCGGGAGAAGAACCTCCGACCGCCCCTTCGTCGTCTCCCCGAGGCGGGAGCTGCCGCGGGTCAGAAGGCCCGCCGGACCCCGATCTCGAGGCCCACGTACTGGAGCTCGACCGTGGTGGTCGCCGCGCCGATGTCCAGGTCGCGGGAGAGCGCCCGGTAGCGGATCCCCGGCGTCACGCTCCAGCGGTCGCGGATCGGGAAGGCGAGCCCGGCGCCGACCTCCCAGCCCAGCCCGTGGCCGGAGTCCTCGATGATGTCGCCGTCGGCGTTCTCGAGCTCGAGGTGGTCGTACGTCGCGCCGGTCCGGACCCAGTAGCGGGTCGGGGCGCCATCGCGGATCGGGTGCTCGAACCGGAGCCCGAGGACGTACCCGGTCTCCTCCAGGTCCATGTCGGGTCCCGCGATGGCCTGGAGGGCGGCGAAGTGGGTGTACGCCCAGCCGGCGTAGGCCGAGACGTGCTCGAGGACCCGGTACTGGACGTTGGCCTCGAGGCCGTAGCCGTTCTCGTGGGTCTCCCGCGCCGCGTCCTGGGTCGAGATCTGGCCGCTGCCCCGGAGCTCGACGCTCCAGCGCTGCTGGGCGGTGGCGGGGGTGGCCTGGAAGATTGTGACGAGCGTCAGTGCCGAAGCTGCTATGACCGTGCGAATCATCGTTTCCTCTCCTGTGGGGTTTGGCTCCCTGTGTCGTGACCACAGGATACCGCTGCACCGGCCCCGGCCGCGTCACCCGCACGGGTGATTCGCCGGGTGATATTCGCGGGTGATCACCCAGGGTGCCGGAGCGCCGCGGAGTCGGCTACCTTACGCGCGGGCCGTACCAACGAACTCCACGAATTCGATGGAAGGAATGAGATCCCGATGACCGAACGGGACCGACTGGCGGTAGACACCCTCCGCTTCCTGGCGGCGGACGCGGTCGAGAATGCGAGCTCCGGACACCCGGGGATGCCCATGGGGGCCGCGCCCATGGCGTACGCGCTGTGGACGCGGTTCCTGCGCTACGACCCGGCCGACCCGAGCTGGTTCGACCGGGACCGGTTCATCCTGTCCGCCGGCCACGGGTCCATGCTGCTCTACGGTCTGCTGCACCTCTCGGGCTACGACCTGTCGCTGGACGAGATCCGGGACTTCCGCCAGTGGGGGAGCCGTACGCCGGGGCACCCGGAGGTGCACCTCACGCCGGGCGTCGAGGCCACCACGGGGCCGCTGGGCCAGGGCTTCGGCAACGGTGTCGGGATGGCCATGGCCGAGCGGTTCCTGGCCCATCGCTACAACCGCCCCGACCACGAGATCGTCGACCATCACATCTACGCCATCTGCTCGGATGGCGACCTGATGGAGGGTGTGGCCTCGGAGGCCGCGTCGCTGGCCGGTCACATGAAGCTGGGCAAGCTGGTCTACCTCTACGACGACAACCACATCTCCATCGAGGGCGACACGGCACTGGCGTTCACCGAGGACGTGGACCGTCGCTTCGAGGCGTACGGCTGGCACGTCCAGGCGGTGGAGGACGGCGAGGACATGGACGCCATCGCCGTGGCGATCCGGGAGGCGCAGGCGCAGACGGAGCGGCCATCGCTGATCCGGGTCCGGACCCACATCGGGTACGGCAGCCCCAAGCAGGACGACGCCAGCGTCCACGGCTCGCCGCTGGGCGCCGAGGCGCTCCGGGAGACGCGGGAGACGCTCGGCTGGCCGCTGGAGCCCCACTTCCACGTGCCCGACGAGGCGTACGAGGCGTTCCGCCCGTCGACGGACCGGGGCCGTTCCGACCACGGCGAGTGGACCGGGCGGCTCGAGGCCTACCGGAACGCCTATCCCGAGCTGGCCGCGGAGCTGGAGCGGGCCATGGCCGGGGATCTGCCGGACGGCTGGGACGAGGAGATCCCATCGTTCGAGGCGGGCGGGAAGCAGGCGACCCGGGCGTCGGGCGGGAAGGTGCTGAACGCCATCGCGCGCCGGATCCCGACGATGCTCGGCGGCTCGGCCGATCTGGCGCCGTCGAACAAGACGCTCCTGGACGGGGAGACCAGCCTGGCGTCCCCCGACGACCCGGGGCGGAACATCCACTTCGGCGTCCGGGAGCACGCCATGGGTGCCGCGGCGAACGGGATGGCGCTCCACGGGGGGGTGACACCGTATACCGGCACGTTCCTGATCTTCTCCGACTACATGAGGCCGTCGATCCGGCTGGCCGCGCTGAGCGAGCTCCCCGTCCGGTTCATCTTCACTCACGACAGCATCGGCCTCGGCGAGGACGGCCCGACGCACCAGCCGGTGGAGCAGCTGCCAGGACTGCGCTCGATCCCGAACCTGGTAGTCTTCCGCCCGGCGGACGCCAACGAGACGGCGGAGGCGTGGCGGGTCGCCATGACCCGGCCGGGCCCCGTGGCCTTCTCGCTGACCCGGCAGGGCGTGCCGGTGCTGGACCCGGAGCGGTACCCGATCCGGGACGGCGTGCCCCGGGGCGCGTACGTCCTGGAGGACGCCGCCGCCGGGAGTCCGGACCTGGTGCTGATGGCCACCGGCTCCGAGGTGTCGCTGGCGCTGGCTGCGGCGGGGACGCTGCGGGAGGACGGCGTCGCAGTGCGGGTCGTGTCCATGCCGTCGCTGGAGCTGTTCCGTGAGCAGCCCGACGACTACCGCGAGCAGGTGCTCCCGCCCGACGTGCCCCGGCTGGCCATCGAGGCCGCGAGCCCGCTGGGGTGGCACGAGTGGGTCGGCGCCGCTGACGATGTCCTCGCCCTCGACCGGTTCGGGGCCTCGGCGCCCGGCGATGTGGTAATGGAGAAGCTCGGGTTCAACGTGGAGAACGTGGTCCGCCGGGCCCGGTCGCTCCTGGGAGCGGCCGTCCCCGAGCCGGGCGGCTGATCTGAGGGAAGCGGGTCGACGGAGCGCCCGCCCCGATTGCATCGGACCCGAGCCACGGTGACATTCAGTGGCGATCAACTCACAGCGTTCATCTCCGAGGCAGTATCCGATGCTGGCTGACGACGTACTCTCGGCCCGAATCCTCGTCATCGACGACGAGGAGGCGAACATCCAGTTCCTGCGGCGGGTCCTCGAGCCCGAGGGCTACCGGGGGGTGGTGTCCACGACCGACCCGACGGAGGCGCTCGAGCTGGCCCGCGAGACGGCGCCGGACCTGGTTCTGCTGGACCTGATGATGCCGGAGCGGGACGGGTTCGAGATCCTGGAAGGGCTCCAGGAGCTGAAGGCGCCCGGGTCGTTCCTGCCGGTCCTGATCCTGACGTCGGACCATACGCACGGCACGAAGCGGCGGGCGCTGGCCGGGGGCGCCAAGGACTTCCTGACGAAGCCGCTGAGCCCGGCGGAGGTCCGGCTGAGGGTCCGCAACCTGCTCGAGACGCGGTCGCTGCACCTCCAGCTGAAGGACCAGAACCGACTGCTGGAGGAGCGGGTCCGGGAGCGGACGGCGGACCTGGAGCGCGCCCGGTTCGAGACGCTGGAGCGGCTGGCCCGGGCCGCCGAGTACCGCGACGACCAGACGGGGGAGCACACCCGCCGGGTGGGCCGACTGGCCGCCCGGGTGGCGGAGGCGCTGGGGTGGGACGAGGAGCGGTGCGAGATGATCTTCCGGGTCGCGCCGCTCCACGACGTGGGGAAGATCGGGATCCCCGACCGGATCCTCCTGTCGCCGGGCCGGCTGAGCGAGGACGAGTTCGACGTGATGAAGACGCACACCACTATCGGCGCCGAGCTGCTGGGCGAGAGCGAGTTCCCGCTGATGCAGATGGCGGAGGAGATCGCCTTCTCCCACCACGAGCGGTGGGACGGCGGCGGCTACCCCCAGGGGCTGGCCGGCGGGACGATTCCGCTGGCGGGCCACATCGTCAGCGTAGCCGACACGTTCGATGCGCTGACCACGGCCCGGCCGTACAAGGAGGCATGGAGCCTGGATCGCACACTGGACGAGATCCGGTCGGAGAGCGGCGGCAAGTTCGCGCCGGAGCTGGTGGAGGCGCTGGACGCGGTCGTCGTCCGATCGGCTCGCGAGGTGGACGCATCGGAGCGGCGGTACGTGCGGGAGGTCCCGGCATGAGCCAGCGACAGCGATCGGCGCTCCTGACGGTCCTGGTCCTGCTCCTGACGGTGTGGGGGTGCGCCACAGTCCGTGAGGAGGCGCCGCCGCCGGCGACCGGCGCCATGGCCCCGGCGGACAGCCTGGCCGCGGCGGTCCGTGCGCTGGAGGCCGGTGCGTACTCCGAGGCGGTCCGGCCGCTCCGGTGGGCCGCGTCGCGATGCGAGGCCGGCACGTACGGGCGCCGGGCCCTGCTCCTCCTGACCGCGACGACCCTCGACCCGCGGAACCCGGATGCCTCACTGGACGAAGGCGCGGCGCTGGCCGCCCGGGCGCTGGCGCTGCCCGGGATCGACCCCGACGATCGGAAGGTGGCGGAGGTGCTCTACCTGACCGCGCTGGAGCGGGGCGCCGAGCCGCCGCTGCAGGCGACGGCGGGCGGGGAGGGGACCGCCGGGCAGGACACGGCGGCCGTCGTACGGGATACCGCGGCCGTGCCATCGGATACCGCGGCCGTCGCACCGGACACCGCGGCCGTCGACTCGGTCGACTTCGTGCCGGCCCGGCGGTTCGAGCGGTGCGGCCAGGTGATGCCGGACGGGGCGACGAGCGTGACGCTGCCGTCGCTGCCCGGCGCGCCCATGGCGACGCTGCTGCGCCGGGCCCAGGCCCGCCGGGACTCGCTCAGCCAGCGGGTGACGGCGCTGGAGGCCGAGCTCGCCCGGATCCGCGAGCTGCTGCAGGAGGCCGTGCCCGTCCCCTCCGACACCGGGAGCGGCGGCGGCTGGTGAGCGTCCGGGTCCGGCTCGCGCTGACCTTCGTGCTCCTCACGGGGGTCTTCCTCGTCCCGATGCAGTACGCGGGGGCCCGACTCACCAACCTGCGGGAAATGGCGGTGGAGCGGCGGAGCCAGCACGCATCGGCGAGTCTGGCGCTCGGCAACTTCCGGGCGGGACTGGCGAGCTACGACAGCTACCAGCGTGCGTACCTCGTGACGCTGGACACCCGGATGGGTCGGCAGGTGGACGCCACGCTCGAGGAGCTCCAGGGCCAGATCGAGCGGCTCCGGACGGCGGGCTATCCGGAGGTCACCGCACCGCTGGAGGCGGATCTCGACTCGGTCATGGCGCTGAGCCGGGAGATTGACCGCCTCGTGCGCGCCGGTCGCGTCGACACGGCCACGCAGCACTTCGAGCGGTACCGGCCGCTCCGGGCCGAGATGGTCGACCGGCTCGAGACCATCGCCACGGCCGTGGACCGCCGCAGCGAGGCCGACTTCGCCCGGGCCGAGGAGATGAGCGCCACCGCCGCCCGGACCACCGTAGCGGCCACCGTGGCCGCCCTCGTCCTGGCACTGCTGGTCGGCGCGTGGACCACCCGCGCGCTGACGCGGCCCCTCGACGAGCTCTCGAGCGCCGCGGCCCGGGTGGCCGATGGCACCTTCCGGGAGCCCGAGGAGCTCCCCTACCGCCGCAGCGACGAGATCGGCGACCTGTCCCGCTCCTTCCGGGCCATGACCCGCCGCCTCGCCGAGCTCGATCGGCTGAAGGCCGAGTTCATGAGCGTCGCCAGCCACGAGCTGAAGACGCCCATCGCCGTGATCCAGGGGTACACCGAGCTGATCGATGAGCGGGTCGGCGACGAGCTCGCCGCCGCCGACCGGGAGCTCATCGACGCCATCGCCGAGCAGGCCGCCGTGATGACGCGCCTCGTCAGCCGGCTCCTCGATATCGGACGGCTCGAGGCCGGCACCTACCGGATGGAGCGGGAGGAGGTCCATGTCGTGGACATCATCGAGGGACTCGCCGCGTCCTTCCGGGTCATGGCCCGCGAGCGCGGGATCCGGTTCGTGACCGAGGTCGATCCGTCCGCGCCGACCACCGTCAACGCCGACCCCGACATGATCCGCGGCGAGGTGCTCGGCAACCTGATCTCCAATGCGCTCCGGTTCACTCCGAGGGCCGGCGAGGTCCGGGTCCGGGTGTGGCGGGAGGGCGACGACGTCGTCTTCGAGGTCTCCGACACCGGCCCCGGCATCCCGGCGGAGCAGCGTCCGCACATCTTCGAGAAGTACTGGGAGGGTGGGCGGACCCAGTCCATGGGGTCGGGGCTCGGGCTCGCCGTGGCCAAGGAGGCCATCGAGGCCCACGGCGGACGGATCACCCTCGAGGCGCCCGGCGCCGAGGGCGCGACGTTCCGGGTCTACCTGCCCATCGACCTGCCGGACGAACCGGCGTCGTAGGACGCCGGCGCAGCGACGGCGTCAGCCCTTCTCCTCCTCGATCACCGTCTTCGGGTCGTGGTACACCCGGGAGCCCGGGGGCACACTGTGGAGGAGCCAGACGCTCCCGCCGATGACGCTGCCCCGGCCCACGACGGTGTCGCCGCCCAGGATGGTGGCGTTCGCGTAGACGACCACGTCGTCCTCCACGGTGGGGTGCCGCTTGGTCCGCGCGAGCTCTTTCCCGACGCTCAGCGCGCCCAGCGTCACGCCCTGGTAGAGCTTCACGTCGTGGCCGATGGACGTCGTCTCGCCGACGACGATGCCCGTGCCGTGGTCGATGCAGAAGCGCTCGCCGATCTCGGCGCCCGGGTGGATGTCGATGCCCGTCCGGGCGTGGGCGCACTCCGTGAGGACACGGGGCAGGACCGGGACGTCCCGGGAATGGAAGTGGTGGGCGATCCTGTAGACCGCGATGGCGAGGAATCCGGGGTACGTGCGGACGACCTCCGCGTGGTCGACGGCGGCGGGGTCTCCGCGGTAGATGGCGTCGGCATCCTCGAGCAGCGTGGCCCGGAGGCCGGGCAGCCGCGCGTCCAGCTCGTCGACGAGCGCCTCGGGCGTCGCCGGGAGCGTGTCGCCGAGCGGTCGCAGGATCCCGAGGAGCCGGTCCCGGTTCGTGGCCCACCGCTCGGCGAGCTCCTCGTAGCGCGCGGGTCGGTGGCGCGCCATCTCGGGGAAGAGCAGCTGCAGCAGCTCGCTCGACCAGGCACGGACCTCTCCGGGCGGCGCGCCCGGTGGGACCGTCCGGTGCTCCTCGAACAGTCGTCTGAGCTCGCTCTCGTCCATGGGCGCTTTCGGGTTCGCCGCTATTCCAGCGCAGCCCGGATCTCCTCCGGGAGCGTCGGCTCGGGCGCGTCGGTGTACAGCGGGTTCGACAGGTAGCGCTCGCCGAAGTCGCAGATGATCGAGACGATGAGCTTCCCCTCGTTCTCGGGCCGTGCCGCGACCTGCATGGCCGCCCAGGTGATGGAGCCGGAGCTGATCCCGGCGAAGATCGCCTCCTCCCGGGCCAGGCGGCGGGCCGTCTCGATGGCGTTGTCGTTGGTGACCTGGACCACCTCGTCGTAGACGCCCGTGTCCAGGATCTCCGGGATGAAGCCGGCACCGATCCCCTGCTGCTTGTGCGACCCGGGCTCTCCGCCCGAGAGCACCGGGCTCTCCGCCGGCTCCACCGCGATGACCTGGAGCTCCGGCTTCTGCTCCTTCAGGTAGCGGCCGGCGCCCGTGATGGTCCCACCCGTCCCGACACCGGCGAGGAAGATGTCGACTTCGCCGTCCGTGTCCTCCCAGATCTCGGGGCCGGTGGTGCGGTAGTGTACACCCGGGTTGGCCGGGTTCCGGAACTGGCCGGGGACCCACGCCCGGTCGCCCAGCCGGTCGGCAATGGCCTCGGCCCGGTCGATGGCGCCGTTCATCCCCTGGTCGCCCGGCGTGAGGACGAGCGTGGCGCCCAGGGCCTTGAGGACCAGTCGTCGCTCCTCGGTCATGGTGTCGGGCATGGTGAAGATGCACGGGAAGCCGTACGCCGTCGCGGCGAACGCCACACCGATCCCCGTGTTCCCACTGGTCGGCTCCACCACCGTCATCCCGTCCCGGAGCGCGCCGCTCTCCAGCGCGTCCTCGACCATGGCGACGCCGATCCGGTCCTTCACCGAGCTGTACGGGTTGAAGCCCTCGTGCTTCATGAGGATCCCCGCCCCGAGACCCTCGCCCA
>JBPRGE010000142.1:0-22524 GCA_051418035.1 Candidatus Longimicrobiales bacterium M2_2A_002 | reverse complement strand
CCGTTTCGTGTTCAGAGCACGAGCAGCAGGACCAGCGTCATGGTGTCCGCCGCGACCATCGTCCATCCCACCCGTTTCAGGTGCTTCGGGTGCGGCCGGATCCACGACAGGACCAGCACGGCGAGGGCTGGCGGGATCACGGCCAGGAAGTCGAGCCCGTGGGGGCGCACCACCGCCGCGGCGGCGAGCGCGCCGAGGACGACGAGCGCCGCGGAGACCGGCGCGGCGGTGACCGTCCAGCGGCCCTCCTCCTTCCCCTTGAACGCAACCTTGATCCCGTGGACGGAGAAGATCGCGGGGAGCACGGCCGCGAACCAGACGGCGGCCGCGACGCCGGCGGCGGACCACGTCGCCGGCCCGCAGAGCGCCAGCGGGAGCGTGCTCGTGGAGAACAGGGCCGCCACCAGGATCTCCGCCGGGATCGACTTGAGCTTCCGTGTGCCCAGCAGCGGGAGCAGCAGGAGTGCCAGCCCGCCGGGCAGGATCGCCGCGAGCCACGCCCGGGGTGTCGCGAGCCCGATGGCCGCGACCAGTCCCAGCGCCGCAGCAGCGCCCAGGGCCCAGACCCGCCGCCGGGCCGGGCCGGCGAGCTGCTCCTGGAGCCGCTTCCCCCGGACGCCCGCCAGGACCGCCACCGGCTCGTGGGCGAGGAAGAGCGCGATGGCGGCCACGGCGAATCCGAGTGCGCCGCCATCGCCCCGTGCATAGATCAGCCCGGTCAGGAGCGGGAACCCCAGCTGGGCGTACGCCCCGTGCTCCCGGGGCAGCAATCCACTCACGAGCGCCCTCCCGTCATCCACATCCTCCCTGGCCCGGGGCCCGTCGCCGCCCCATGATACCGTCGATGAACCTCGATCCTACGCTGACGGTCCTAATGTACTCGTCGCTGGCCGCGATGACAGCGGTGGTCGGCGTGCTCCCACAGGCGGTCCGGGGGCTCCCGTCGCCTACCACCATCGGCTGGGCGAACGCGCTGGCCGCAGGGCTCATGATGGGCGTGGCGTACACGCTGCTGACCGTCGGGCTCGACAGCCACCTGGTCGAGGGCGGGCTCGGCGCGCTCCTCGGCATCGGCTTCGTCCGGGGCACGCATGCGCTGACGGAGACCGGCGAGCTCGACCTGGCCCAGCTCGATGAGGCCGGGCCCGCCCACGGCTACAAGGTCCTCCTCGCCGACACCCTCCACGCCGCCCACGAGGGGATCGCCATCGGGGCCGCCATGGCCCTCTCGCTCCCGCTCGGCATCTCCATGGCCGTGGCGCTGGGTGTCCACAATGTGCCGGAGGCGATGGTCCTCGGCCGGGTGCTGACCCGCCAGGGGTCGGGGCTGACCCAGGCGGCCGGCCTCGCCGTGGCCACGAACGTGAACCAGGTGCTGCTGGCGGTGGTGACCTTTGCCGTCACCACGACCGCGCCGGTCATCCTGCCGTGGGTGATCGGCTTCACCGTGGGCGCGCTCCTCTACCTGCTCCTCATGGAGCTGCTCCCCGAGTCGTACCGTCAGGCGGGCCACACCAGCATCGCGCTCGTCACAGTGGTCGCCATGGGGATGGTGGTGCTGCTGTCGGGGTTCGGGCTGTGAGGCGCCGGTGAGCGACGTCACGCTCGTCTTCCTCTACGCCATGGCGACGGCCGTGGCCACGGGGCTGGGCGCACTCCCCTTCCTCTTCGTGCGCGACCTGTCGGACCGGACGGTCGCCTACGCGAACGCCGTGGCCGCGGGGCTCATGCTCGGCGCCAGCTTCGGGCTGGTGTCCGAGGGCACAGACTACGGCCGGATCCAGACGGTCGTCGGCGGGCTGCTCGGCGTCCTGTTCATCCTCGGCACGCAGCACCTCCTGGGCGAGCGCGACGAGGAGGAGGTCGTCTTCGAGGCGGTCCAGGGCGACAGCGCCCGCCAGATGCTCCTGATGGTCATCGTCATGACCGTCCACTCGTTCTCCGAGGGTGTGGCCGTGGGTGTCTCCTTCGGCGGCGGGATCACCCTGGCCACCGTCATCACCATCGCCATCGCCATCCACAACATCCCGGAGGGCGTAGCCATCTCGGCGGTCCTCCGCCCGCAGGGGGTGAGCACCCTCCGCTGCGCCGGTTGGAGCATCTTCTCGTCGCTCCCGCAGCCGCTCATGGCGGTGCCCGCGTTCCTGTTCGTCGAGACGTTCCGGTCGGTGCTGCCCTACGGCCTGGGCTTCGCCGCCGGAGCCATGGTCTACATGGTCCTCGTCGAGCTGCTGCCGGAGGCGTTCGGACAGGGCCGGCGCGCCACCGTCGCCACGCTGGCCAGCAGCGCCACCATCGGGATGGTCCTCTTCCAGGCCTGGCTCTAGGCGCTCCCGTGCCGGCGGTCGCACCGTGCCGTGCGCACGGACGGCTGCGCGGGCCGTGCCCGCGCCCGGCGCCGCTCTAGGGTCGGGGCGCCACGCCAGTGGCCAGATCGGCCAACCGCCGGCTCTCTGCCACCGCCGCCCGCAGCGTGGCCAGCGTGCCGTCCGCCAGGCCGAGATCGAGCGAGGGGATCGAGTCGGCGGGCACGTCGAAGAGGACCGCGTAGATCGTCATGGCCGCGGCCAGCGCGCCGGTCGGGTTCTGGTGGAACCCGTCGAGCCCGTACAGCTCCAGCCCGGGGTCGAGCTCCCACGCCTCGACCCACGTCTGCCCCGCCGGGATGAACGGGCCATCCACGGCCTCGGCCGCCCCGAGGTACGAGTCCCAGACATCCGGGAACGCCGGCATCCTCGCCGCCGATGGCCAGACCATGTAGAGCGCCGGCGCGCCGCCCGCCTCCCGGATCACCGCCGCGAGCGCCCCGGCCCAGTGGCGCAGGTGCTCCTGGTTGTCGGGCAGCGATGACGGCCCCTGCTGCAGGACGACGACATCGGCCCCCAGCTCCCGGAGCGCCGCCGACACCCCGGCGTTCCAGTGGTCCTCGAGGCTGTAGTTCGGCGCCGCGATGGTCACGTGCGCCATGGAGCGGCCATCGGCATCGGCCATGGCCTGGACGAGGCCCGGCACATCGTTCACATACGTCAGCGAGTTGCCCAGGAAGACCACCCGAAGATCGGCCTCCGGCAGATCCAGCCCCTGCCCGTTCCCTCCGGCCGCGATCGGGTCGAGGCACCCGGCCGTCCCGAGCGCGAGGATGAGTACCGACTTCACGATTGCGTTCAACGGATACCGTCCCGGTTTCTGTGTCGCTCACCGGTGGAACGAGCGGGGCCGTCGGGTCATGACACCAGCGGATGACGGACCGCAGCGACGACCCCGACGCGTCCCGCGGTGTGTGGACCGGCCGATGCCGCGCGTTCTGGAGGTGAACGCGAACCGACCAGGAGAGCCCCGATGCCCGAACCACGGACAGCGCACCGCCCGCCCGGCACCCCCGACCGCCGCTCCCGAACCGCCGCCATCACCGCCTTGCTCGGTGCCACGGTCAGCCTGGGCGGGGCTGCCGGGCTCGTCGCCTCCCCGCCGGCGCCGACCGTCGGGTCCGACACCGCCCGGGCGCCTGCGTTCGGCTTCCGGGAGCTGGCGCCCGGAGTGATCGCGGCGGTGGTCGACCCGGACGTCGCCTCGTACGCCTTCGCGAACTCGCTCCTCGTCATCGGCGAGGATGGCGTGCTGGTGGTGGATACGCAGCAGTCACCCCGGGCGGCCAAGGAGGTCCTGGAGGAGGTGCGGCGGCGGACCGACCTGCCGGTCCGGTGGGTCGTGAACACCCACTGGCACGCCGACCACGTCTGGGGCAACCAGGTGTACGCCGACGCCTACCCGGACGCCACCTTCATCTCCACGCCCGTCACCCGCGACTCGGTTCGCAGCGCATGGGACCGGCAGATCGAGGAGCAGCGGGCGGGCACCGTCCAGAGCCTCGAGCGGCTGCGGGGGATGCTGACCGATACGACCGACCCGGAGCGGAGGGAGGCGATCGAGGCCGCCATCGACGTCCGCGCCCGCTACCTGGAGGATGTCGACGACCTCCGCATGGTCCTGGCGGACCGGACGGTCACGGGCCGTGCACGCCTCGACCCGGGCGGCCGCGAGGTCGTCCTGGTCGACGTCGGTCCGGCCCATACCGCCGGCGACCTGATCGTGCACCTCCCCGGGGAGCGGATCACCATGGTCGGCGACCTGCTGGAGGAGGGCGAGCTCTGGCTCGAGGGCGCCGACATCCGGGGCTGGGTCGCCGCGCTGGACACTGTCCGGGCGCTGGGGCCCGAAACGCTCATCGTCGGCCACGGTGGAGTCCGCACCGACCGGGAGCTGCTCCGGTCACAGCGCGCCGAGCTGCTGGCGCTCCTCGAGGACGGGTAGCGCTCAGCCCATCGCGTCGATCAGCTCCGCGTACCCTTCCCGGAATGTCGGGTACTCGAAGACGTAGCCCGAGTCCACCAGCCGCTGGCTCGAGCACCGCTTGTTCGTGCCCCGTCGGCCCTCCGTCCGCACGTCGTCGCCGTCGGCGCCCTCGCACGGGTCCGGCACGCCCGCCCGCTCCGCGACCCAGGCGAAGACCTCCCGGAGCGGCGCCGGCTCCCGGTCGACGCCCAGGTAGACCGGTTCCGGCGAGTCGAGCGACAGGAGGTGCCGGGCAGCCCCCGCGGCGTCGTCCCGGTGGATCCGGTTGCCGTACAGCTCCGGGCCGAGGCACGGCGCATCGCCCGACACGACCCGGCTCACCGTCCATGTCCGGCCCGGCCCGTAGATCCCGCCGAGCCGGAGCACGATCCCCGACGCACCCCGCTCCCGGGCCAGCGACTCGCCCTCGAGGATCGCTTCCGCCATGGCGTCGCCCGGCTCCTCGTCGGTCTCCTCGTCGACCCATCGGCCATCGGACTGGCCGTAGACCCCGGTGCTGGAGATGAGGACCACCCGGGGCTCGCCGGCCACCGCGTCCAGCACGTTCCGGAGCCCGTCGACGTAGGCGGTCCGGTACGCCTCCGGCGAGCGGCCGCCCGGCGACACTGCGTAGACCACGGCCCCGGGCGCGTTCTGACCGCCGGGGATCCCGTCGAGCGTCGACGCCCGGGTCACGTCGCCGGCCACCGCGCCCACCCCGGCCGGGAGCGTGGACGGGTCTCGCTTGAGCCCCCAGACCCGCACGCCGTCCTCGACCAGCCGCTCGGCGAGCCGGCTGCCCACGTACCCGCAGCCGGCGATCAGCACCCGTTCCACCACGTCCCCTCCCGTTCTCGTGACTCGGTTCATTCCGCGCCCGTCTCGCGCCGGACCACGGGTGCAACCTCCGTACCCAGAAGCTCGATGGCACGGAGCACCGCCTCGTGGGGCATCGGCCCCACCGTGAGCTGGATCAGAAACCGGTCGTGGCCGAACAGCTCGTGCTGGTAGAGGATCTTGTCGATGACCTCCTGCGGGCTGCCGACGAAGAGAGCGCCCCGGAGCGTCCGCTCCGCATCGAACCGCTGGCGGGTCGTGGGCGGCCACCCCCGCTCCCGGCCGATCCGGTCCATGGTCTCCCTGAACGGCCCGAATGCCAGCTCGGCGGCCTCATCGCCGTCCCCGGCGATGAAGCCGTGGGAGTTGATGCTCACCGGCGTGGCCGGGTCGTGGCCATAGTCCGCCAGCTTCTCCCGGTAGAAGTCGACGGCCGGCCTGAACCGCTCCGGCGTGCCACCGATGATCGCCAGCGCCATCGGGAGCCCGAGCCGGGCCGCCCGGTCCACCGACTGCCCGCTCCCGCCCACCGCCACCCACACGGGGAGCGGGTCCTGTACCGGTCGCGGGTAGACTGGCCGGTCCTCGATGGACGGCCGGTGCTTCCCCTCCCACGTCGCCCGGGTCGACTCCCGCACCTCCAGGAGCAGCTCCAGCTTCTCCTCGAACAGCTCGTTGTAATGGTCGAGCTCGTAGCCGAAGAGCGGGAACGACTCGATGAACGACCCCCGACCCGCCATGATCTCCGCCCGGCCGCCCGAGATCAGGTCGATCAGGCTGAAGTCCTGGAAGACCCGGACCGGGTCGTCGGAGCTGAGCACCGACACCGCGCTGGTCAGATGGATCCGCTCCGTCGTCACGGCCGCGGCCGCCAGCGGGATCGCCGGCGATGAGACGGCGTAGTCCCGCCGGTGGTGCTCCCCCACGCCGAACACGTCCAGCCCCACCTCGTCAGCCAGCCGGATCTCCTCCAGCAGCTGCCGGACCCGCTCGCCGGCGTCGAGCTGTTCACCGGTCTCCGGGTCGAAGCGTGTCTCCGCGAACGTGTAGAGGCCGATCTCCATGCGACGATCCCCTTCCCCTCCCCTGCTTCGCGATCCGGTTCAGTCGCTGTCGGGCGCCGGGCCCAACCCGCTCTCGCAGTACGCCTTCACCGCGTCCATGTCCTTCTCCAGCGCCTTCCGGAGCATTCCCGCCATCAGCGGGGTGGTGATCCGGGCCAGCAGCCGGTGCGGCCGGGCCTCCATCACCAGGCTCAGCTCCGTGACCTCCAGCTCCGTGGTCGCCTCCCGCTTTCCCATCCGTCGGATCTCGCGGAACCGGGTCCCGACACCGTACTGGCGGTCCGACAGGAACTCCACGCCCACGATATCAGGCTGTGCCTGTGAATACTCGCGGATATCGGCGATGACCCGGAACACCCGGTCGGCGGGTGCATCGATGGTGCGTTTCACACGGGTCTGGGTCATGGATATCTCCGGCGCCCGGGGTTCGCGATCGTCACCCTCATACGATGGCCGGTTCCGACAGGCGCAACAACAACCTCCCGCTGCGCCCTCCCGCCCCGGCTTCATTGTCACGACGCCCTTCACCACCCATCTTCGTCCCTGCGCCGGCGACGCCCCGAACCCGGAACCACCGCATGACGGACGCTCCCCGCCCCGACCAGGCGGACCCACCAGAGCACGACCCCGATCTCGAGCCGCCGCCCTCCGGCGAGGCGGATCCCGCACCGGCCGGTGGCGAGCCGCTGGCCGCGGGGGAGCCCGAGGCGGAGCGGTCGCGTTACGACCGGGCGATCGTGGAGGGCGCGCTCCTCCCGGCCGTGTGGGCCATCGCGTGGCCCACCATGCTGCAGAACGTCATCGGCGGGCTCCAGGGCATCGTCGATCACGCGATGGTCGGCCACTACGTCGGCTACGAAGGGAACGCGGCCATCGGCGTGAGCTGGCAGATCTTCCTCGTCGTGGTCGTGTTCATCTCGTCGCTCTTCACCGGGATGAGCGTTCTGGTGGCCCGGTTCGCAGGCCGCGACGAGGAGGAGAAGGTCGACCGGACCGTCTACCAGGCGTTCCTGACCGCCATGGGGCTCGCCCTCGGGATCCTCGCCCCCATCGGCTACCTCCTGGCGCCCGCGCTGCTCGACCTCATCAACGCAGCCCCCGACGTCCAGGTCGAGGCGCTGCCCTACCTCCGGATCATGTTCGTCTTCAGCCCGGGCATGCTCGTCTTCTTCATGCTCGGCGGCGCGCTCCGCTCCGCCGGCGACGCCAGGACGCCGCTCCGGATCGGGGTCGTGGTCACGATCCTGAACGTGGCCCTGAACGTCGTCCTCATCGCCGGGCTCGGACCGGTGCCCGCCTTCGGCACCGCCGGCGCCGCCATGGGCACCGTGATCTCGTCCGGTGTCGTCGCGATCTATGCGCTCGGGCGACTCATCGGCGGCGGCTGGGTCGTGAGCTTCCCCCGCGGTGGGCCGTGGGCACCCGACTGGTCGATCATCAAGCAGCTCTTCCGGTTCGGGCTCCCCACCGGGATCCAGGGGATCGCCATGAACGTGGCCGGCGTATTCCTGCTCCGCTTCGTCGGCTCGCTCCCCCGGAGCGCCGCCGCCCAGGCCGCGTACGCCGTGGGCTACACCCAGCTCTTCTCGTTCATCACGTGGACGTCCGTGGGGCTCATGGGCGCCGCCGCGACCGTGGCCGGCCAGAATCTCGGCGCCGACAACCCCGAGCGATCGAAGGACGCCGTCCAGATGGCGTCACGGATCGGCGTGGGTGGCGCCATCGTCATCGGCTCCCTCTTCCTCCTCATCCCCGAGACGCTGCTCGGACTCTTCGGCCTCGAGGAGCCCGCCGTCCTCCAGCTCGGGACCGAGCTGCTCACGTTCCTCGCGTTCAGCGGGATCTTCGTCTCCGTCGCGCTGACCTACACCGGTGGCCTCCAGGGGACCGGCGACACCAAGAGTCCGCTCTATATCTCCATCGTCTCCCAGATCGTGATCCCCCTGGGGATCTGCTTCGTGATCCAGCAGGTCAGCACCCTCGACTCCTGGGAGATCTGGCTGGCCATCCTCCTCGGCCACATCACCCGCTCCTCCCTCAGCGTCCTCGTCTTCCGCCGCGGCCGCTGGCGCGACATCGAGGTCGAGATCGAGCCCGCGACCCCCTGACCAGACGCCCCCACCCGCACAGCCACTGCAGTGGCGTCTGCCCCGCGCCCAACCCCCCCAATGGCTCCGCCCAGAACCGTTCCGCCAGGCCGAAACGGCTGCCTTACCTGGACGCCCCCTCAATGGTCCGCCCAAAACCCGTCCGCCAGGCCGAAGCGGCAGCCCGATCCGGGCCTCCCCTCAATTGGCGGACAACAAACGGTCCGTCAGCCAGAAGCGGCAGCCCGATCCACGCGCCCCCTCGATTGGCGCACGACAACCCGTCCGCCAGGCAGAGGCGCCAGCCCTGCGATGCCCCCCCCTCAATGGCTCCGCCCAAAGCCGTTCCGTCAGGCAGGAGCGGCTGCCCTACGATGATCCCCCCCTAGAAGCCACTATTGAAGTTGAACGAGACATACCCCCCCTTGTCCGGCCGGTCGAACGGGTGGACCCAGTCCACCTCGGCCAGGAGGAAGCCCAGCACGTTGAACCGGAGCCCCACGCCCGCGCTCGAGAGGACCGCGCGGGGACCGTCCAGGAAGGACGCCTCCTCGTCGGACGTCCACGCAACGCCGGCATCGTAGAAACCGATCAGATCCAGGGGGAGGAAGCCTCCGCCGGCGATCCCCAGCGGGCCGAAGAGCGAGAGCCGGGCCTCCGCGTTCATCACGGCCAGGCGGGAGCCGAACAGCTGCTCCAGCACCTGCACCTCGGAGCAGTTCTCGAGGGATGTGCCGGGCGGGCACACGCCGGCATCGAAGGAGCCCCGGTCATAGCCCCGGATCAGTGCCGGGTCCCCGAGGAAGAGCCGGCTCAGCCTCTCGTCCCGGGCATCCGGGCCGTAGCGGCCGAAGTGGAGCGCCCGGCCCGCCAGGGTCAGCGGGTCGGCCAGCTGAACGTAGCGCCGGTAGTCGGCCAGCGCCGAGGTGTACTGCAGCGTCCCGATCGACGGCGACGCCTCGATCCGGAACCGCTGTCCCGCGATCGGTCCCGTCAGCCCGACGATCGAGTTGTCGCCCACGAGCGCCAGCGTCGCCACGCCCTGGTTCAGCGGGCTCGGCTCGCACAGCGACTGTCGGAAGGACAGCGTGTCGCCGCACGGCGGCGCCTGCAGCGTCTCCTCCTGCTCGATCTGTCCGGTGGGCCCGATGACGATTCGCTTCGTCTCGAGCTCGTAATCGATCCGCTCGAATCCGCCGATGACCTCGAGCCGAAGCGTGGGGCTGAACGGGTAGTACGCCAGCGCCTTCGCCTGACGACTGATCTCCCAGAACCGGAGCGTCTCCTGCACGAGCTCCGTCTGCCCGTCATTGTCCACGTCCCCCGTGCCCCCCCGGATCCCCCGACCGATCCGGGGCATCTGGCCGGCGATCAGGCCCCATGACGTCCGGTTCGACCGGTTCACGTACTGACCGACCAGCCCGATCCCGTTCAGCACGTTCCCGTCCTGGATGCTCAGCTGCAGCTGTGTCGTCAGCTGGTGGTAGCCCAGCATGTCGCTGAAGAGGAACGCAGCACCACCGCTGATGAACGAGCCGTAGGAGCTGGCGGCGAAACCCAGGCTCGGCTGGGCGATGTAGTCGAGGGAGAGCCCGGCATCGTAATCGTGGTGCGAGAACGTCGTCGTATCCGGGAGCCCGACCTCCGGGCGACGGAGTGCCTGGATCAGCACCGCGTCCGCCCGGTCGGCCGGCGGCAGCAGCGTCCGCCCCCGCACCGGCTGGTCCGCGGCCCGGACGGCCGACGCCCGGTCGGCCTCATCCATCCGGTAGAGCTCGTAGTCGCCCTTCCGGTAGGCGGCGAAGACCACCCGGCCCGACTCCCGTGCCGCCGCCAGTGCGGGGCTCACCTCCGTGATCCCGCTGGCGCCCACGTACAGGTTCGTCAGCTGGACCGGCGTGTCGCTGCCCGCGTCCAGCCGGTAGACGTTCGGGATCCCGCCCGGGTCCGCGATGAAGAAGAGACTCTCGCCGTCGGGGCCCCAGCGAGGATTGATGTGCCGCGCACCCTCGAACGAAGCCAGCGACCGGATGCTTCCCGTCTCCACATCCACCGTGGCCAGCCGGAAGCTGCCGGTCTCCAGCACGTCCAGATCAGTGGTATAGCGGTCGGTGGCAATGGCGATCCGGGTCCCGTCCGGCGACCAGTCCGGGTGGAGCTCGGCGTACGCGTCATCAGTCAGCCGCCGCAGCTCGCCCGTCTCCGCCGACGCGATCCAGAGGTCGAGCGTACCGCCGTCGTTCGCGACGAACGCGATCTCCCGGCCGTCGGGCGACCACGTCGGGTTGAAGACCGCGCCCAGCTCCGGGAACCTGAGGTCCCGGACCCGCTCGCCGGTGTCGGCGTCCATGATGCTGATGATCGGCTGTCCCGACTGCACGGCCGCGAACGCGAACCGGTCTCCGTCCGGGGCCCACGCCCCCGCCGAATTGATGAACTGGAGGCTGTGGTAGTGGGGGTCGAGCGCCGTGCGCGTCACCCGCCGGATGATCTCGCCGGTCCCGGCGTCCGCCAGGTACAGATCGATGGAGAACGGGTCCCGCTGCGAGAGGAAGAGGAGCCGGCTCCCGTCCGGGCTGAGCGCTGGCCCCACATCGAGCTCCACGTCGTCCTCCGGGCCGAAGATCGGCTCGGCGAAGTCGGTGGGGGAGCCCGTCGTCTCCTGCAGCGGGGCGTAGGTCTCCCGCAGCGCCCGGTGCCACGCCGAGGCGATCGAGTCCGGCTCACCGACGGTGCTCCGGAGCGCCGCCGCCGGGTCGCCGTCGTCCAGCGTCCGGCTGAACACCTCCATCACCGCCTGCTCGCCCCACTCGCCGCCGATGAACGCCAGCAGGGAGTGGCCGTAGCGGTACGGGAAGTACTTGCGCGAGTTGCGCAGATCCGAGACGGACGGAAGCGAGTCCTCCAGGATCAGGGCGTCCCGCATCCACATGGCCGTCTGTGCGCTCTCCGGCCCGCGCGACAGGTACTCGGCCATCCCCTCCACCAGCCAGAGCGGAAGCCGCGAGATCGAGGGGGCACCGAACCGGGGGTCGCCGGGCGTCACGCCGCCCATGTCGTACTGGAACGCGTGGACCAGCTCGTGACCGATCACGTGGTCCGTGTCGGAGAGCGGACCGGCCATGGGCAGCACCACCCGCCGGTTCAGCGGCTCGGTCACGCCGCCCGTGCCCTGGCCGATCCGACCGGAGATGGCGGTGGTCTGCTCGAAGTGGGGGTGGCTCGCGTACAGGATGAACGGCTGCTTGTCCGTCAGCTCGTGCCGCATCAGCGACGAAAGCCGCGTGTACCACCGCTCCGCCATCCGGGCCGCCAGATCGGCCGACCCCGCCTCACGCTCGTAGTGGTAGATCCCGAAGTGGTCGGTCTCCAGGACCTGGAAATCGAAGTCGTGGTACCGGACCTGGTTGCGGCCGAAGTACTGTGCGTCGGCCGCGGCCGGCGCCATGGCCAGCAGCAGCGATGCCGCCAGGAGCAGGAGCAGCGGGCGGGGCGTCGTGGTGCGGGACTGGGTGCTCGGCATGGGCTGTACCCTCCGGGTTGACTCGCGGGCCGTCGTGCCCCGCGTGGCGCTCCGATCCTGCCGCATCGAACCGAGGGCGACCGTGCATTCCGCAGGGCGTCCACTGCCCTCCCGGTGCATCACCTGTGCCAGCCCGGCTGCAACACGGACCGCCCGATCCTCGTACGGCTGGATGTGCGACGGACGAAACGCGAACCCGAGCCCGGACCGTACCGTGCCCCGACAGAGTATACTCATCACCGCCGCGATCATCCTCAGCGCCGCCGCCGCGTACGCGGCCCAGACCGGCACGTTCCGGGTCCACGCCGACGGTGTGAACAGCGCCGTCGCCTCCCGGCTCCACGCCGACCTGGTCTGGTCCGAGCAGCGGATCGATGGGGTCCTGGGCGACTTCCCCGACCCCGTCGGCGTGCGGGTCTACCCGACCCGCGACGCCTTCGACGCGGCTGTCGACCAGGCCCGGGGGATCGCCGGGACGGCGTGCTGGATGGTGGGCGCCGCCGATGACCACACGCTGCACCTCCTCTCCCCGGGCGCATGGCGGGAGCAGGCGTGCGAGCACGACCCCGACGACCGGGAGCACGTCCGGACCCTCATCGCCCACGAGATGGTCCACGTGCTGCACGGCCAGCGGAACCCGTCCGACGATATCGGTCTCCTGACCGGGATCGGCTGGTTCACCGAGGGCCTCGCCACCTGGGCGTCCGGCCAGCTCGAGCGCCAGCACGCCGGCCGGGCCGCCGAAGCCATCCGGACCGGCACCGCGCCCGACCGGCTCGCCGACGCGTGGGCGGGCCCGTACCGGTACGGTGTGGCCGGCTCCATGGTGGCGTTCATCGACCACGCCTGGGGCCCCGGTGCGCTCCGCAGCCTGCTCCCGGCCACATCGCAGGAGGAGATCCTCGGCACTCTCGGGATCGATGAGGCCGGCTTCCTGGAGCGGTGGAAGGACTGGGTGCGGGCCGGGTAGACCGGGACGCGTACCGGGAGCCCGACGGGTCCGCCCCGTCGCGATCGGACGAGGACGGACGTTGTACCGGCAGGAGCCCCCCTCACGGATCCCGGAGATGACGCCATGCGACCCCGATCCCCGACGGCAGCCCTCGCGCTCACCGTTCTCGCCCTGGGCTGCACGAGCGATCCGGGCGACCCGCCCGACCCGTCCGTCCTCCTCGACGCTGACCGCGCCTTCGCCGCCGACGTGGCCGAGAGCGGCGCCGACGCCTGGGCCGCCTGGTTCGCCGAGGACGGCGCGATGATCCAGGAGGGCACCGGCGAGGTCCGGGGGCGCGCCGCCATCCGCGAGACCGTCGCCTACCTCGACCGGCCGGGTGTCAGCCTCACCTGGCAGCCCGACCGGGCCGACCTGGCCGCCAGCGGCGACCTCGGGTGGACCACCGGCAGCTACACGTTCCGCCCCGCCCCCGACGGGCCGCCGGGTCGCGGCCGCTACGTGTCCATCTGGAAGAGGCAGCCGGACGGCTCGTGGCGGGTGGTGATGGATCTCGGTGTCCCGGTGGCCGACGGAGGGTAGGAGATCGGTCCGCGGCGCTGATCCGACCGATCCTCCCGACATGGATGTACCCTGTCACCGCCGGGCCCTATGTTGTGGGCATGAACGAACCGATCCTGTACCTGGCCCTGGGCCTGCTGGCGGCCCTCCTCGTCGCGATCCTCTTCCTCCTCGTCCGCCTCGCCGGTCGGCTGGACACAAGGGTGGCCGCGGGCGTGCGGGAGGCCGTGGGCGGCGACCTGCGTGCGGGACGGGAGGAGGCGTCCCGTGCGGCGCTGGCCACACGGCAGGAGATCAGCCGGAGCCTGGAGCTGGTGAACGAGCGGCTGGAGGCCGTCCACCAGGGGCTGGGCGAAGTGCGGAGCCTGGCCGGCGGTGTGGACGACCTGCGTCGCGTGCTGACGAACGTGAAGGCCCGGGGCACCTGGGCCGAGGTCCAGCTCGGCATGATCCTGGACGAGTTCCTGGCCCCGGTGCAGTACGCGACGAACGTGGCCACACGGGCAGGGTCGAACGAGCGGGTCGAGT
Organism: Candidatus Longimicrobiales bacterium M2_2A_002; assembly: GCA_051418035.1. Classification (GTDB taxonomy): domain Bacteria; phylum Gemmatimonadota; class Gemmatimonadetes; order Longimicrobiales; family RSA9; genus JAWVYT01. Next base: position 8,640 of record JBPRGE010000142.1, on the reverse strand, counting down.
TCGCGGTCCGGCTCCCGGGTCGAAGCGACGACCGGCCGGTCTGGCTCCCCATCGACTCCAAGTTCCCCCGGGAGGACTACATCCGGCTTCAGGAGGCGTCCGACGCAGGCGACGCGGATGCCGCCGGCCGTGCGGCGGATGCCCTGGCCCGCACGCTCCGCGACGAGGCGAAGAAGATCCGGGAGAAGTACGTCGACCCGCCGAACACCACCGACTTCGCCGTCCTCTACCTGGCCACGGAAGGGCTGTACGCCGAGGTCACGCGGCAGCCGGAGCTGATGGCCGAGATCCAGGAGCGGCACCGGGTCATGGTCGCCGGCCCGACCACGCTGGCGGCGCTGCTCAGCAGCCTCCAGATGGGGTTCCGCACCCTCGCCATCGAGCAGCGGGCCGGCGAGGCGTGGGAGGTACTGGCCGCCGTGAAGACCGAGTTCGGCAAGTTCGGCCGGGTCCTCGAGCGACTGAAGAAACAGCTGGATGCCGCGTCGAACACCGTGGCCCGCGCCGAGGTACGGACCCGGGCCATGACCCGCCGGCTCGAGTCCGTGGAGCGGCTGCCCGACGGCGAGGCCCCCGACGTGCTCCGGCTGGCCCTCGACGACGAGGCCGACGCCGCCGGGTCTTCGGACCGACGCCCCCCGGACGCCGGGCAGGACGCGGGGTAGCCCATCGGCCGCTCCAGATTCCGTTGGTGGGTTGACGCCTCCCACGTCCAGGCCTCCCACACCCTGGCCGCCCGCGCCGGCGCCATGCCGCGCCTGAAGGCCGACTCTCGCCGGCCGATCCGACGACCCGCGCTCTACCCGAGCGCCGCCGCTTCGATCACCTCGACGCCCGCTTCCTCCAGGCCGGTTCGGACCTCACGGTCGCTCTCCGGGTCCACGGGCCGGGTCAGGTCCCAGAGGAACAGGGTCCGGAACCCGGCGTCGGCGGCGTCCTCGGCGGTCCACTTCACGCACACGTCGCGGGCGAGTCCGCACAGGACGACGGTCTCGATCCCCCGCTCCCGCAGGTACCCCTCGAGCCCGGTAGCCGGTCGCTCGCCGTCCGGGTTCCAGTTGTTGCGGAACCCGCTGTAGGAGTCCGACTCCGGGTCGGTCCCCTTCCGGATCACCGCCTCGATCGGCGTCCAGTCCATGTCGGCGTGGAGCTCGGCCCCCCGCGTGCCCTGGACACAGTGGTCGGGCCAGAGCGTCTGGTCGTGGCCGTGCAGCTCGATCACGTCCATGGGCGCCCGCCCCTCGTGCCGGCTGGCGAACGAGACATGGTCCTCGGGATGCCAGTCCTGGGTGGCCGCGTGGAGGCCGAACCGGTCGGAGCGCACCAGGTCCCGGATCAGCGGGACCAGCGTGTCGCCGCCCTCCACGGGGAGCGCCCCGCCGGGCATGAAGTCGGGCTGCAGGTCCACGACGATCAGCGCCGTGGCGTCCTTCTCGTAGGTGATGTCCGCCATCGTCTCTCCTCAGTGTCCCGTCATGGCTCGGTCCGTTTCGGGCCCGGTCGTGAACGCGCCACGCGGCACGCCGGGCGCGGCTCAGTCCTCGTCCTTCGTGCGCAGCTCGATGGCCAGCCGGTCCTCGTACGGCGGGATCCGGACGTCCACGATCCCGCCCTCACCGATGTCGCACCGGAACCCGGTCACCTCCGGCCGGATCGGCAGCTCGTTGCCCCGCCGCACGCACAGCACCGCGCACCGCACCTCCGCGGCCCCGGCATCGGTGACGTAGTCCAGCGCCCGGGCGAACGTGCGGCCCGTGTAGACGACGTCGTCGACCAGCAGCACCCGGTGACCGTCCAGCTCCAGCGGCTCGTCGGGCTCGCTCAGCTCCGGCTGCTCGTGGAGGACATCCAGCTCGTCGGAATAGCGCTTCAGCTCCAGCTCCTGCACCGCGGCGACAACGCCACCCCGATCAGCGATCCGCTCCGCCAGCTCCTCGGCCAGCGGCACGCCCCGGCGCCGGATCCCGACCACGACCAGCTCTCCGGGCCACCGGGCCACCACCTCACCGGCCATCCGATCCAGCTCCGCCTCGATGTCCGGGGCGACGGCGAAATCGAGGCCCGGGGCTTCATCCTGGCTCATCGGGCCACCTCCTCCGCGACCCGGTCCTGTCGCTCCCGGAGTGCATCGCTCACCTCCACGGGGTACGGCGGATCGGCCGGCTCGATGGCCCGGATCCGGGCGGGCAGCTCCGCGATCGCCTCCGCCGCCCGGGCCCGGGCTTCGTCGATCGTGCGGCGCCCGGCCTCGAGCCGCTTGCCGTCCTCCATGACCGGCTCCAGCAGCGGTCGGCCCGCTGCCTCCTCGTTCGTGGTGGTGATCCGGTCCCGTACAGCCACGCCACCCTCGGTCTCCCGCCAGACCTGCTTCGGGCCCGGCAGGATCATCTTCCCGCTGGACAGCTTGAGCCGCCCTCGACCGCCGTACTCGGTCAGCTTGTACGCCATGTCCAGCGCCGGGGCGTCCCGGGCCACGCCCATGTGCGTGCCGACACCGAATCCGTCGATGGGAGCGTCCTCGTCCTCCAGCAGCCGTCGGATCCCGTACTCGTCGAGTCCGCCGCTGGCGAAGATCTCCACGTCCCGGAGCCCCGCCTGGTCGAGGATCTCCCGGGCGCCCCCGGCCAGCTCCGCCAGGTCACCGGAATCGAGCCGGACGGCCCGGACCGCGACGTCGTCGCCCCGCTCCTCCGCCAGCCGGACCACCTTCCGGACGCCCTCCAGCGTGTCGTACGTGTCCACCAGGAGCACCGTGTCCTGATACGCCTCCGTGAACGCACGGAACGCGTCCATCTCGCTGTCGTGGGCCTGGATGTAGGCGTGGGCCATCGTCCCCGTCACCGGCACGCCGTACTCCCGGCCGGCCAGCACGTTGCTCGTGGCGTCCACGCCCGCGATGTGGAAGGCCCGGGCCCCTTTCAGCCCGGCATCGGCGCCGTGCATCCGACGCAGCCCGAAGTCCACCACCGCCCGGTCGCCGGCTGCCGCCTTGACCCGGTACGCCTTCGACGCCAGGACGGTCTGGAAGTGGACCTGGTTCATGACGACCGTCTCGGCCAGCTGGGCCACCGGGAGCGGACCCCTGACCTCGAGGAGCGGCTCGTTCGGGAACACCGGCGTACCCTCGGCCATGGCACGGACCGAGCCGGTGAACTCCACGCCGGCCAGCCAGTCCACGAAGTCGGGCTCCAGCTCGTCCCGGCCGGCCAGGTACTCCAGCTCGTCGTCCTCGAAGCGGAGCGCCTCGAGGGCCGAGAGGGCGTCCTCGAGTCCGGCAGCCAGCAGCAGGTTCCGCCCCTCGGGCAGCGTGCGGTAGTAGAGAGTGAAGACGGCGTCCTCGTGCAGCTCCTCCCGCCAGTACGCCTGCATCATGGTCAGCTCGTACTGGTCGGTGAGCAGCGAGATGTTCCCGCCGTGTACCCAGCTGCCAGGCCCTGTTTCCATGGATCCCGTCGACTCGTTCGTGGTGGCCCCGGGGTCACCCTCCCGGGCGCCGGAAGCGGGGCGTGCCGCACCTCGCGTGGGGATCAGCGCGCAACAATCAAACCAGTGCCGGACCACCCCGCCGCGGCGACCGCCGCCCGCACTGTGCACACCGGTCGATATCCCCTACTATTCCCCTTATGGCGGACTCCGATACGACGACGACACCGGTCCTTACCGGCCCCCTGCGCTTCCTCCTGGCTGCGGGCGGCGTCATCATCGTGGCCGCAGCCGCGAAGTTCGCCCAGGTCGTCATCGTCCCGTTCCTCGTGGCGCTGCTGCTGGCCGCGGTCATGCGCCCGGCCATCGTGTGGTGCGATGAGCGGGGGATCCCCCAGTGGGTCGCCATCCCCGGGATGCTCGTGGTCACCGCGGCGATCCTGGTGGGAATCGGCACCATCCTGACCGAGACGGCCCGTCAGCTCCAGGCCGAGCTGCCCGCCTACGTGGACCGGTTCGAGTCGCTGACCCAGGGGCTCCTGACCTGGCTGCACGACCACGGGGTCATGATCCCCGAGGCCAGCTTCCAGGGCGTGCTCGATGCCGACCAGTTCATGGACTTCGCCGGCGGCGCGCTCCGGGGCTTCGCGAACGTCATGTCGACGACGTTCCTGGTCATCATCCTGACGGTGTTCCTCCTGATCGAGGCCCGCGGGTTCGACGACAAGCTGAAGGCCATATGGCCGAAAGCGGCGCAGCGGCTCCACACCACCGGCGTGGTGACGGAGATCCAGCGGTACCTCGGCCTGAAGACGGCGCTCAGCCTCGCCACCGGTGCCCTGATCACGCTCTGGCTCTGGTGGATCGGGCTCGACTTCCCGCTCTTCTGGGGGCTGATCGCGTTCCTGTTCAACTACGTCCCGACACTCGGCTCCATCATCGCGGCGATCCCCGCGCTGCTCCTGGCCCTCGTCCAGCTCGACCTGGGTGGCACGCTCATGGTCGGGGCGGGCTACATGGTGGTGAACACGGTGATCGGGAACTTCATCGACCCGAACGTGCTCGGACGCGGCCTCTCCCTCTCGCCCCTCGTGGTGATCCTGTCGATCCTCTTCTGGGGCTGGCTCCTGGGGGTCGTCGGGCTGCTCCTGGCGCCGGTGCTGACCATGGTGCTCCGGATCACTGCGGAGAACGTGTCCGGGCTCCAGTGGCTGGCCGTCCTCCTCGGACCCATTCCCGCCGACGAGGAGGACATCGAGGAGAGCGAATCGTCGATCGCGGGGAGCACCGCGTAGACCGACCCGGCGCCGCGGAACCCGGGTCCGCCGCGTGACGGGCGGGCCACCCCTCGTCAGGTTTCGGGCACCGCCGTCCCGGATTCCGGGTGCGACGGCGTCACTCCACCCGGCTCGTAGAGCGCCACCACCGGCTCCACGGCCGACTTGAGCTCCGACACGACCGCGCCCGCGTGCTTCATGAGGCCGTCCAGCGTGGCGGCGTGCTCGGGGAACAGGGCGACCCCGACACGCAGGAGCACCTGCAGCTCTCCGCCATCGACCTTCACGGGCTCGGTGAACCGGTTCAGGACCCGGTGCCCGGCGGTCCGTGCCCCGACCCGTCCGCCGACCTCCGACAGGAGGACCACGAACTCGTCACCGCCCACCCGTGCGGCCGTGTCGCTCGCCCGGAGCGTGCCCCGGAGCCGACGGGCCACCTCCACCAGCACCTGGTCGCCGACCCGGTGACCGAGCCGGTCGTTGATCTCCTTGAACCGGATCACGTCCACGAAGAGGAGCGCCCCCATCTCGCCCCGCCGGGCGGCCAGCTCGAGGGCGTGCTCGGCCCGGGCGACCAGCGCCCGGCGATTGGACAGCCCCGTCAGCGGGTCCTCGTTCGCCTGCCGCTCCAGCCGGATCTCCAGCGTCTTGCGGTCGGTAATGTCGATCAGCGTCCCCACGACGACGGCGGAGCCCGTCTCCACATCCGTCGTCAGCGCCGCGTTCTCCAGCACCCAGATCGGGGTGCCGTCCTGACGACGCATCGGCAGCTCGTGGTTCGTTACGCTGCCCTGGTCGCGGAGCCGCCGCAGGAACGCGTCGCGGTCCGCCTGCGAGCCGTACAGTACGTCCGCCGGTTTCCCCTCCAGCTCTTCCGGGGCGTCATAGCCGAAGATCCGGGCGAACGACTGGTTGCAGTTCAGCAGCACCCCGCCGACCGTCTTCCGGTACACCCCGGCCACGTTCTGCTTGAACAGCAGCCGGTACTGCTTGCTGTCGCTCCGCAGCCGCGCCTCATCGATGTGCCGCCGCAGCGCCAGCTTCACCGTCGAGTGGAGCACCCACGGGTCCACCGGCTCGGGCACGAACCCCGACGGGCCGGTGTCCAGGAGCCGCACCCACTCCGCGTCCGGCATCGGCTCGCCCACGTAGACCAGCGGGAGCGTGTGCGCCTCCCGGAGCGCACGTCCCACTGCCGGGCCGCTGACGCCGTTCGGCTGGTCGACCGCCACCAGCGCCAGGTCCGGCGCCACCGAAGCCGCCGCCTCCAGCACGTCGGACGCCGGACCCGCCATCGCGGTGACGCGGTAGCCGCGGGCCCGCAGCATCCCCTCCAGGATCGCCGCGTCCCGCTGCGCTGCCACCACCAGTATGCGTTCGGTCCCCATGAAGTAGCCCGTGTGCGAAAATGTTGCGCGACCCCGGGAGAGCTCGGGCCACGACGCGCCGGGAGGGCTCCCCCGGCCCCTGCGCCCGGGCGGTCCGGTCGCATGTGTCAAAGGTAACGAGGGAAGAAATGTGCCGCCCCTGGCCGCCGGCCTCCACCGCCGACCGCGGCCGTCAGAGGTCCTGTCGCTGGAACTCCAGGAAAGCCGTGATCGTGGTCGCGATAAAGACCCCGACGAGGACGAGCCCGGAAAGCGGGTCCACACCGGCTCTCACGGAACCCGACGGGTCGAAATAGCTGAACGGGCTGATCCAGCGCGCATGCTCCAGCGGGCTCCACAGCGGACCGACGAAGTCGATCCAGTAGAGGACCAGGATGAGCGCGACGGCCCGGCCGGCGGCCCATCCCCTTCTGGGCGCGCTCACTGCGGCGAGCAGCGAAATACCGCCCAGCCCCAGGAGGAGCAGCCCCAGGCCCGCGGCCGCCGGCAGGTACGCGGTCCACACGGGTCCCGGCACCGGCGTCTCGACGGTGCCCAGTCCGATGGCCGCGCCCGTCAGGATCGCCGCCGGGAGCACCACGGCGCCGGTGAGCACCAGGAGCAGCGACGCGAGGAGGTAGGCCGGTCGACTCACCGGTCGGGCCAGGATAAGGTCGAGGAGCCCGGTCTCCCGCTCGGCCGCCGGGGTCGTGGCCGCCACGATGACGAATGCCACCACGGCCACCAGGAAGATCGGGTGCTCGAAGCCGAACGCCACCGCGCCCTGGAAGCTGCGGAATCCGAACTGCTCGAACAGCATATCGGCAGCCTGGGGCGGCAGGACCGTCTCGATGAACGCCGCCAGCCCCTGCCCCGTGTCCAGCTGCGCCACGACCCAGACCATGAAGATCTCGAACAGGAGCACGCCCGTGGCAATGGCGACCAGCGGCCAGGCGTGCAGCCGCAGCAGCCGGCGGTACAGCGCGAGCGCGTGCCTCACGGGCGCTCCCCCGGTCCGATCACCTCATCCCCGGGCCCGACCGCCTCGCCCCGGTACAGCGACTCGAATGCCTCCTCCAGACCCGGCTCCGGGAACGCCATGTAGCGCACGTCCTGGTCGGCCAATACACGGATGACCGGGCCCACGTCGCCGCGGATCCGGAGGACGAACCGGCGGCCGTCGCGCTCCCGGATCGCCACCCCCACCGCCTCCAGCGCAGCCACCGGCGGTGGGCCTCCGAGCTCGACCACCATCGACCGCACCGAGGCCCGTCGGACGTCGTCCACCCTCAGCACGCCGGCGAGGCAGCCGTCCCGGAGCATGGCCACCCGGTCGCAGGTCCGTCCGACCTCGGACAGCACGTGCGAGGAGTGGAAGACGGTCTGGCCGGCCTGCCGCGCTTCGGCCAGGAGCTCGAAGACCACCTCCCGGACCAGCGGATCGAGTCCCGTGGTCGGTTCGTCCAGGATCAGGAGCTCCGGATCGTGCTGGAACGCGGCCACCAGCCCCAGCTTCTGCTTCATCCCCCGGGAATACTCGCGCACCCGGCGGTCCAGGTCGGCGTCGGTCAGTCCCAGCCGCTCGCACAGATCCCGGCGTCGCCCCGCCCGGGCTCCACCTCCACCACCGGCCGCATCCCCCAGTCGCCCGAGCCACTCCAGCGTATAGTGCCCGGTCAGGCGCCCATCCAGCGTCAGCTCCCCGGGCAGGTACCCGATCCGGTCCCGTACACCGGGCGCGGACGCGGGACGGCCGAAGAGGGTAGCCCCGCCCCGGGTCGGGCGGATCAGGTCGAGCAGGAGGCGGATCGTCGTCGTCTTGCCGGCGCCGTTGGGGCCCAGGAACCCGAAGACCTCTCCCGCCTCCACGTCCAGGTCGAGCCCGTCGACCCCGACCGTGGAGCCGTAGTGGTGGGTGAGGTCCCGCGCCTCGATGACCGGCATCCGGATCGGTCTATTCCGCGTCCAGCTGCTCCATCACCCACTGCCACGCCATGACCGCGCGGGGCAGCCCCACCGGGTTCACCGCCAGCGACACCGCCTGCTCCACCTCCTCTGGCGTGGCCCCGTGCTGGACCGCGCGCCGCGCGTGGCTCTTGCTCGCCGACTCCAGACCCGCGCCCACGCAGATCCCCAGCTTGATCAGCTCGACCATCTTCCGGTCGAGCGGCCCGTCGTCCCCCGCCTTCCCCACCGCGACGTGCGCCTCCCCGATCGCCGGAAACCGCTCCGTGAACCGCTGATACGTCCGCGGCACGTCCTCGCCTGCCACGATGTCCAGCCCCTTCTCGCTCATCCCGCCTCCTCGTTCCGTTCGAGTCGCCCCCCCACAACCTGCCTCCCCGCCCGCCCCCCATGCAACAACCACCCGCCCTCGTGCCTGTGCTCGTGGCTGTGCCTGTGCCTGTGCCGCGGGCCGTGCCTCGGGCCGTGCCTCGAGCCGGGCCTCGTGCCTGTGCCTCGTGCCGTGCCTCGGGCCTCTGCTCTCCCCCCTCCGCCCTCGCCACTGCGGCCCCATCAGCCATGGAGGGGCCCCGTCTCGTAGAGCATTCTGGGTGCGAAGGGTCGGCTTG
>JBPRGE010000141.1:0-1391 GCA_051418035.1 Candidatus Longimicrobiales bacterium M2_2A_002 | reverse complement strand
GGGCCGGCCCCACGACAACCTGTACGAGGTGGCGCTCTGGGAGGACATGCTGAGCGTCCAGGGCGACGAGGCGTTCTACGCCTACATGGTGGACAACCAGGCCATCGTCATCCCCGAGACCATCGACGCCATCCGCGCCCTCACCGAGTTGGAGACGGACGGGGCGACGTCCATCCGGAAGACCAACGAGGCGCTGGGGATCACCGGCAGGTTGATGCCCGGACCGGCCAGCTGAGGCGTCCCGGGTTCCCCGGTTCGGGAGCGACCCGGGCCCGGACGAAGGTCGGGGTTAAACTCCCTTAATCCCGGTTTCACCACGACCTCATCCGGACACGCGTAACTTAGGGCCAGTGCAATACTACATAATCATATAACAATGAGGAGCCCGACAATGGCGACACAGCCAATGGAAATCACTCTGTTCGCGACCCGAACGTGCCCGCACCGACCCGTCATGGAGCGCTGGCTCCGGGAGCTGGGGCTGGAGTATCGACTGGCGTACGTGGAGGATCACGAGAGGGAGGTCGACCGGTACGGCGTCCGGCAGTCTCCGTCGCTGGTGGTCGACGACGAGCTGGTGTTCCGGGGGCTGCCCTCGCAGCGGGAGTTCAACGAGAGGCTCGGGCGAGCCGGCGAAGTGCCGACCGGTGGGCCGGAGGGTTCAGGGTCTTTCGACCGCCTGTCGTCCCGCGGCGACGGGCCACAGGTCCCGGAGCCGGTGTCCGGCGAAGCGGGTCTGTTCCGGGTGGATGCCACCTGGGGCACGATTCAGCCAATGGAGGTGGCCGACGGGGTCCGTACGGTGGGAGAGCTCGAGGTCATGGAGCACCTGAGGGCGGGGCTACGGGTAGTGGATGCCCGGACCCCGGGCTGGTTCGAGCGGGCCACCATCCCGGGAGCTGACAACATCCCCCACACCGACGTGGTGGACCGGATGGGGGAGCTGGACCCGAGTGAGCCGACGATCTTCTTCTGCAACGGTCCGCAGTGCGCCCAGTCCCCCTGGGCCATCGAAGCGCTGCTCGAGGCGGGCTACCCGGCGGAGGCGATCCTCTACTATCGGGGCGGGATGCACGACTGGCTCACGTTAGGCCTTCCGGTGTCCCGGCCGTGAAGCGCTTTTCACGCCCGGTTCACCGGCGATTCACCAGTGGGGTGCGATCTTGTACGCGGCGGCCCGGATGAAACGGGTCCCGCTCGAACGTCGCAGATGAGGAGGCAAGAGTGGTCATATCGATGTGGACAGGGATCATCGCGTTGAGCGTTGGCGGCATTGGTCTTGTTGCGTATGCCTGGCGTTTCCGTGGGATCCGGGCGGTGCCGTTCACCGCAGTCTGGCTCACGGCCCCGCTTCTCGGGGCGGTAATCGCCTTCCTGCTCGGCCCGCCCAA
>JBPRGE010000140.1:0-59849 GCA_051418035.1 Candidatus Longimicrobiales bacterium M2_2A_002 | reverse complement strand
ACCATGTCGGCGAAGTCCTCGGTGTTCGTCTCGGTACCGGCGTCGTACGCACCGGCCGTGGCCTCCACCACGTCACCGACGCGCTTCGGGAGACGCAGCCCGTCGACGCCGGTGAAGCCGTCGTTGGTGCAGATCAGCATGGAGACGAACGACAGGTACTTCGCGCCCCGCTCGGCGCTCAGCTCGAACGTCACGCTCTGGCCGGGGAGCACCGGCGGTGGGGAGCCCGCCACGGCCACCGCCAGGTCCGTCACGTGACGGTCCTCCTGCAGCCGCGTCATCATGAGCGACAGGTTCCCGTTCTCCGCGATCTCCTTCAGCCCGACGCTCGCCGGCTCGCCCACCGTGAACATCGAGACCGGCTGCCGGTGCGTCACCGCGAGCGGTGGCGTGAGCGGCTGACCGGCCTCCGTCAGGTTCGTGATGGTGATCCGGTAGTCCGCCGACGCGGCCGTCCCGAACCCGTTCCCGTACGCGGCGGCCTCGCCGTCCGGCCCGAGCCGCGGCTCGTTGATGTCCGTGTCGCTGCACGCCGCCGCCACGGCGACGCCCAGCACGAGGAGCACGATACGTCGCATGCGATACCTCCGATCGAGGGGTGAGTCGAGGCCACCGCCGCGACCCGGCGGGACCCGTCCATCAATCGTGCACGGCCCGTACGCTCTGGAAGACCTCCTGTTCATACAGCATAAACCGTTGCACTACAATAACTTGGGGTTCACACCCCGCGACGACGGCACACCCGCCCACGTTCCATGAAACACCTTCCGTCGGCCCCGCAACGTTCCATGAAACACGGGACGACGGATTCAGGATTCAGGAAACCGGAAGCAGGACTCTGGGCTCCGGGCTCCGGGCTCCGGGATCCGGGCTCTGGACTCTGGACTCTGGACTCTGGACTCTGGACTCTGGACTCCTGACTCCTGACTCCTGACTCCGCTGTTCTGTGGGGCGATCTCGTACGCCGATCCCGGGGATTACCGGATAGCGTCCCGGCTCCGGAGGCCCCACTCATACGCACATGACCCAGACCGCAGCAGCAGCCCGTGCGGGACTCGACGACCGCGGCCCCGGCAAGCGCGTGGTCCGGGTCGGCTGTCCCGCCCACAACTGCGGCGGCCGTTGCCTGCTCGCCGCCCACGTCGAGGACGGCGTCATCACGCGCCTCGAGACGGACGACCGTCCGGACCGTGTCTCCGACCCGCAGCTCCGGGCGTGCACCCGGGGTCGGGCCTACCTGCGTCGCCAGTACCACCCGGACCGCCTGACCCATCCCCTGCGGCGGGCGGGCGAGCGGGGTGAGGGCGCGTTCGAGCGGATCGGGTGGGGCGAGGCGCTGGACCTGCTGGCCGGCGAGATCCGGCGGGTGAAGGAGACATACGGCAGCGGCGCGCTCTTCGTGCCGTACGGCACCGGCGGGTACGGTCAGACGACGGGCTCGCAGACGGCGCGTCGCCTGCTGAACCTCTACGGCGGGTGCCTCGGGATCTGGAACAGCTACTCGTGGGCGGCGATCAACGTGGCCACGCCGACCGTGTACGGCACGGTGCAGACCGGCAACCAGCGCCAGGACTGGCTGAACGCCCGGTACATCCTGATGTGGGGATGGAACCCGTCGGAGATGCGGGACGGGACGAACAGCGAGTGGTTCATCAAGCTGGCGCGTGAGCGGGGCGCGAGGACCGTCTGTATCGACCCGCGTCTGAGCATGAGCGCCGCGGCGCTGGCGGACGAGTGGGTCCCGATCCGGCCGGGGACGGACGCGGCGATGATGAGCGCCATGGCGTACGTCATGGTCACCGAGGGGCTCCACGACGCGGACTTCGTCCGGACCCACTGCGTGGGGTTCGATGGCACGCAGATGCCGGAGGGGTGCGAGGCGGCGGAGAGCTGGAGCGAGTACCTGCTGGGGAAGCGGGACGGCGTGCCGAAGACGCCGGGGTGGGCCGAGGCCATCACCGGCGTCCCCCGTGCGACCATCGCGCGGCTGGCCCGGGAGTACGCCACCACGAAGCCCGGCATCCTGTACCAGGGGTACGGGATGCAGCGTCGCGCGTACGGCGAGCAGGTAGTGCGAGCCGGGTGCGCGCTGGCGGCGCTGACCGGCAACGTGGGCGTCCCCGGCGGCTGGGCCGGCGGGCTGGCGCTGCAGGCGCCGGACGGCGGCCCGTTCTGGAACGTGTTCCCGACGGGCGCGAACCCGGTGGGCGCGGCGATCCCGGTCTTCCTGTGGACGGAGGCGGTGCTCCGGGGCACGGAGCTGGGCGCGGAGCACGGCGTGCTGTTCGAGGACTCGGGCGGCGAGGGCTCGGAGAGCGCGGGCGGTGCGGTGGCCGGGCGGTCGGTCGGGGCCGGTCGTCGCCTGGGGACCGACATCAAGCTGATCTGGGCGGTGGCCAGCAACGCGCTGGTGAACCAGCACGCGAACATCAACCGGACCGCCCGGATCCTGAAGGACGAGTCGAGGGTCGAGTTCCTGGCGGTCCAGGACAACTTCCTGACGCCGACGGCCCGGTTCGCCGACCTGGTGCTCCCGGCGTGCACGCAGTTCGAGACGTGGGGTCTCGAGGACGGGTGGAAGTACGGCGACGAGGTGCTCCTCATGCCGCAGCTGGTGGAGCCGCTGGGCGAGAGCCGGTCCGACTACCGGATCTGCGCGGGCGTGGCCGAGCGGCTGGGGATCGGCGAGGCGTACACCGAGGGTCGCGACGAGCGGGGCTGGGTGGAGTGGGCGCTGGACCGGTACCGGGAGTCGCGGTTCCCGGACGTGCCATCGCTGGACGAGCTGGAGGCGTCGAACGCGGGCGTGTGGACGCGGCCGGTGACCGACCCGGCGGTGGCGCTGGCCGACTTCCGCCGGGACCCCGAGTCGAACCCGCTGCCCACGCCGTCGGGTCGGGTCGAGCTCTTCTCGAAGGCGCTCTGGGAGATGGCCGAGCCCGAGACGATCCCGGCGGTCCCGAAGTACATCCAGGAGTGGGAGAGTCCGTTCGGGCCGGAGGCCGACGACTGGCCGCTCCAGGCCATCGGCCACCACACCATGGCCCGGGTCCACTCCACCCACGCGAACAACGACTGGCTCCGGGCGGCGTTCCCGCAGCGGGTGTTCATCAACGAGCTGGACGCCGCGGCGCGGGGCATCACGGATGGCGACGAGGTCCGGGTCCACAACGCCCGTGGCGCCACGATCCTCCCGTGCCGCGTCACCCGACGGATCATGCCCGGCGTGGTCGACATCCCGCAGGGCGCGTGGTGGGCGCCGGACGAGGACGGTGTGGACCGGGGCGGCTCGGTGAACGTGCTCACGTCGGAGCGGTGGACGCCGCTGGCCCACGGGACGGCGCAGCACACCATCATGGTCGAGGTGGAGAAGGCATGAGACGGCTGGCCTTCTGGTTCGACGCGTCGTCGTGCTCGGGGTGCAAGGCGTGCCAGGTGGCGTGCCAGGACAGGCACGGGCTGGCGCCGGACATCCGCTGGCGGCGGGTCTACGAGGTGACCGGCGGCGACTGGGAGCGGGCGGGCGACGCGTGGCGATCCACCGTCTTCGCCTACAACCTCTCCATGGCGTGCAACCACTGCGAGCGCCCGATCTGTGCGGAGGTCTGCCCGACCCGGGCGATCACGAAGCGCGATGACGGGGTGGTGCTGATCGACGCCGACCGGTGCATGGGGTGCCGGTACTGCGAGTGGTCGTGCCCGTACGGCGCGCCCCAGTACGACGCGGCGGCCGGCGTGATGACGAAGTGCACGTTCTGCGTGGACGAGCTCGACGCGGGGAAGTCGCCCGCGTGCGTGGCTGCGTGCCCGCTCCGGGTCCTCGACTTCGGCACGGTGGAGGCGCTGGAGGCCAGGCACGGTTCGGGCGCCGTCCCGGCACCGCTGCCGGAGCCGTCGCTGACCCGGCCGGGGCTGGTGGTCGCGCCCCACCCGGCGGCCGCCCGGCGAGCCGTCGGAGCGGAAGCCCGGCGTGGCGCCGCGTCTCGTCCCGAGTCCCGGGACCCCGATGCGCCGCGGGTGGCCAACCGGGAGGAGGTGGTGGCGTGAGGGAGCGGTCGCTGGTGGTGTTCACGGTGTTCGCCCAGGCGGCCGTCGGGATGCTGGCGGCGCTCGCGCTGGTGCGATGGGATGTGCCCGGCCTGGTCGGGCTGGGCCCGGCGCTGTCCCGTCCCGACGATGGCTGGCTCGTGGCCCCGCTGTCGGCGGTGGGCGTGGTCCTCGCGATCGGGACCGTCTCGGCGACGTTGCACCTGGGCAGCGCCGGCAACGCCTGGCGCGCGCTGGCCGGCCTGGGTAGCTCGTGGCTGAGCCGGGAGCTCCTGCTCGGTGCGGCGTTCGGCGTCGCGTGGCTGTCGGTTCTGGTGCTGGTGATCACCGGGTCCGGGGATCCGGAGATCCGGGGCTGGAGCCTCGCCCTGGCGGTGCTGCCCGGGGCCGGACTGGTGTACGCCATGGCCCGGGTCTACCGGCTGCGCACTGTCCCCGTGTGGGACAGCGTGCTGACAGGGACGGCGTTCCTCCTGACGACAGTGGTGCTGGGCAGTCTCGGTGTGGCGCTGGTCCTCTCGCTCGACGGAGTCGGGTGGGAGCCTGCGATCCGGGGGCTCGCCTGGCTGGCCATGGCCGGCCTGATGGGGGAGCTGGCGCTCCTCCCACTGGTCCGGAGTCATCGGGACCGGGCACGGACTGCCTCGGACGCCGGGTTGTGGCCCGCCGCGGCCGGGCACCGGCGCGCGATGGGCCGGGCTGCGCTCCTGGCGGCGGCGCTGGTGGCGGCGACAGGCGCGCTGTTCATGGCCACGGTCGGCGCCGGCTCCATCGGGATGGCGCTGGTTCCGCCCTCCCTCCTGGTCGCTCTGGCGGCCGCGCTGGCCGGGGAAGTCATCGGTCGGGCGGCGTTCTACGCGGACTATGCGCGGGCGGGCATGTGACGGTGGCCGCGTCCTGCCGCGGACCTTGTTCGGAGCCTAGACGCCGAAGGGAAACGTCTCCGGCAGCCCGGCGATCTCCTCGCGGTGCTGCTCGCCGATGGGCGTGACCGCCGCCGTCTCGTCCAGCCAGATCCACTCGTCGAACTGCTCCGGGAGCTTCGCCCGGAAGTAGTGGCTCTGGAGCTCGGTCTCGGGCCGATAGATCACGCCGATGGCCCGCTCCAGCCGCGGCTCCAGCAGCCGCTCCCGCAGCACCGGCTCATCGGGGTTCCGGAGGTGGAGGATGAAGTTCTCGACGCCCGACTCGTGGGCCGTGTGCTCGTAGCTCCGGGGATGCGACGGCCGTACGTCCTTGACCTCCATCGGCTCGTCCCAGTTGGACGCGGCGGCCACGGTCCCGGTATGGGTCCCGAAGCCGATGAGCCGGGCGTCGTCGCCGAACGACTCCCGGCTGAGCTGGCCGACGTTGTGCTCGCCCCGCTCACCCATGGCCGTGGCGGCGGCGTTCCCCAGGTGCGAGTTGTGGGCCCAGACGATCCCCTTCGCGTCCGGGCCGTACAGGTCGAGCAGCATCTCGAGCGTGTCGAACATGTGCTGGTCCCGGAGGTTCCAGCTCGAGACGTTCCCCCGGTACATGGTCCGGTAGTAGCGCTCGGCGTTGGCCACGAGGCGGGCGTTCTGCATGGCGTCCACGAACCGCTTCCCGTCCCGACGGACGTACTCCATCCGCCTGTCGAGCAGGTCGCGGAGCATGGCGACGACGTCATCCTCGCACTCGTCGAACTGGCCGGTCATGACCGCCCGGCCGTAGAGGACCGGGTCGTTCTGCCACGGCATCAGACAGGCGTACCGGTCCCGGGCCACCGCGGCGGCGTCCGGGTCCACGTCGTCCAGGTAGTCGAGCACGGCGCCGATGGACGTGTGCATCGAGTAGAGGTCGAGGCCGTGGAACCCGACCATGTCCTGCGGCTCGTCGGACGGTGTGGCGTCGGCGTTGTGCCGACGGAGCCAGTGCATGAACTCCATGACCTCCTCGTTCGCCCACATCCACTGCGGGAACCGCTGGAACGGCTTCCGGTCCGGGCGCTCGCCGGGGTCGTGACGGACGTACGCATCGATCTCCGACGCGTCCGGCCAGTCGGCCTCCACGGCCACGAAGTCGAACCCGTGCTCCGCGATGAGCTGCCGGCTGATCCGGGCACGCATGCGGTAGAACTCCGACGTGCCGTGGCTCGCCTCGCCGAGCAGCACGACGCGGGCATCACCGATCCGCTCGAGGAGCGGGCCCAGGTCGGCGGTCTCGAGGCCATCGAACGGCTCGGCGGACGAGGCGACGAGCTCGGGGAGCGGGACCGTCGCGGGGGGACGGATCGCGGCCGCCGACGGGTCGTCGCCCGGCGCGTCGCCACCCGAGCCGGGGCCGGAGCCGGGGCCGGCGCCGGAACCGGGGCCGGAGCCGGTGCGCCGCTCCTGGCCGCCGCCCGGCGACTCCGTGGTGACCGGACCCTCCTCGGGTGCCCAGCCGGCCGAGCCCACCAGCGGGACGAACCGGACGGCGCCGAGCTCCTCCTCCGTGAACGACTCGCCGTCCTCCGACTTCCGCAGCCGCATCAGATCCTGACCCCACTTCGTGCGGCCCCGGGGGATCACCAGCCGGCCGCCCGGCGCGAGCTGGTCCTTCAGCGGCGGCGGGACCGTCTCCGGCGATGCCGCAGCGACCAGGATCGCGTCGTACGGCGCGTGCTCCGGCCAGCCCAGCGTGCCATCGCGGATGGCGACCTCGATGTTGTCGTACCCGAGAGCGCCGAACTTCCGCTCGGCCTCGAGGGCGAGGCTCTCATGACGCTCCACCGTGTAGACCCGGTCCGCGGCCCGGCTGAACACCGCGGCCGCGTACCCCGAGCCGGTCCCGACCTCCAGCACCCGGTCGCCGGGCCCCAGCTCGGCCGCTTCCGCCATCATCGCCACGATGTACGGCTGCGAGATCGTCTGGTCCTCGCCGATCGGGAGCGGGCGGTCCTCGTACGCCAGCGGGAGCAGCTCGCTCGGGACGAACGCCTCCCGTGGCACCGCCCGCATCGCCTCCAGCACCGTCTCGTTCGTGACACCCCGGGCGGCGATGTGCCGCTCCACCATCAACTCCCGCTCGCGACGCCGTGCGTCGGCGTCCACATCGATCGTCGTCCTCTCCGTGTCCGGGGTCATGCCGCCCTCCCTGGGTGCCGTGCGCACGATCCGAGCACCACTTATCGGCTGCATCAATCGCACCGCCGGTATCGGCTGGGATCGCGAGGAGGGGGGGTGGTACCGGTTGTGCACGCCGGTGGGATGGTGGGCGACCAGAACAAGGGAGCGCGACATGATTGCGGTTACGGGTGCGACAGGCACGGTCGGCAGCGAGCTGGTCCGGGTGCTGTCGGAGCGCGGCGAGGCCGTCCGGGCGCTGACCCGGCGGCCGGAGGAACAGCCGTCGGTCGAGGGCGTCGAGTGGGTGGAGGCCGACCTGGCGGACCGCGGCGGTCCGGCCGGAGTGCTGGAGGGGTGCGACCGCCTGTTCCTGCTGACGGGCAACACGGAGGGAATGGTCCGGCTCCAGTCGAATGCCATCCGAGCGGCCGTGTCGGCCGGGGTGGAGCGGGTCGTGAAGCTGTCGGCGCTGGGCGCCACAGACCATTCGAAGTCGGTGATCGGGCTCTGGCACTACAACGTCGAGCGGAAGCTGAGGGACTCGGGGCTCGGCTGGACGCTGCTGCGGCCCCACCACTTCATGCAGAACCTGCTGGACCCGCTGACCTTCGACCGCGAGGAGGGAGCGATCTATTCGGCGTCGGGCGATGGTGCGATCCCGTTCATCGACGCGCGGGACATCGCCGCCGTGGCGGCCGCGGCGCTCGTGGAGGACGGCCACGAGGGGGAGACGTACACGCTCACGGGTCCGGAGGCCGTATCGTACCGGGAGGCCACGAAGATCGTGAGCGGTGTTCTGGGTCGGGCGCTCGAGTACCGGTCCCAGACCCCGGACGAGGCGTGGCGCCGGCGCCGGGCCGCGGGGCAGCCGGTCTGGCTGGCGGCCGCCCAGCTGGCGATCGCCGGGTACCAGCGGGAGGAGGGCGCCACGGCCCGGACCACGGACACGGTCGCGGAGGTCACGGGGCGTCCGCCCCGTACCGTGCGGCAGTTCGCCGAGGACCATGTCGACCCGCTCCGGGGGGCGTCGTGAGCGCGGTGCCGGACGCCGAACGCCGGGCCCCGTCGGACCGCCGGGCCCCGTCCGACAACCGGGATCGTCGGGTCCTGGTGGCCGACCACCGGACGATCCACCGGGTCGAGCCGATCTCCGGGGAGGTCCACTCCACTGCCGGGCTCGAGGCCCGGCCCACGTCGGTGGCGTGGGACGCGTGGGTCCCGGGTCGCGCGTGGGCGGGCACACGGGACGCCGGCGTCTGGCGGAGCGACGATGGCGGTGAGAACTGGCGGCCGGCGGGCCTCGACGGCCGTCGGGTCATGGTCGTCGCCCCGAGCCCGGCCGAGGAGGGTCTGATCTGGGCGGGCACGGAGCCGAGCGCCGTGTTGGTATCGGAGGATGGTGGCGGCGGCTGGCGGGAGCGGACGGGGCTGGACCGGTTGGAGTCGTCCTCCGAGTGGTCGTTCCCGCCCCGCCCGGAGACGCATCACGTGCGGTGGATCGGCTGCCACCCCGACGACTCCGGTCGGCTGTGGGTTGCCATCGAGGCCGGCGCGCTGGTCTCGACGCCCGACGGCGGCCGGACGTGGCGGGACCGGGTGGCGGGCGGCCCCCGGGACACGCACGAGCTGGCCGTCCACCCCGATCGGCCCGAGACGCTCCGAGTCGCAGCCGGCGACGGGTACTACGAGAGCCACGACGGCGGCAGGAGCTGGAAGGCGCCGCGCGACGGACTCGACTTCGGCTACCTGCGGAGCGTGGCCATCGACCCCGGCGACCCGGACACGGTGGTGGTCTCCGCCGCGAGCCGCGCCCACACCGCGTACGCGGCCGGGCGCTCCGACGGCCGGATCTGCCGACGAACCGGCGATGCCGCGTGGGAGCGGGTCACCGCCGGCTGGCCCGACCCGCCCGACACGATCGCGCCGCTCCTGGTGTCCGGCACTGAGCCCGGCGAGCTGTGGGCCGCCGATGAGCGGGGCGTGCACCGGACGGAGGACGGTGGGCAGAGCTGGGAGCGGGTGGTGCCATTCGAAGCGACGCCGGCGCACCTCCGGGGGCTGGCCGTCCGACCCGGATCGTCGATTCCGGGGGGCTACGGAGATCGAGCGCCCACGAGCCCGGAAAACCACCCATGAGGTGGAAGCGGTGGACCGTTGCTGATCGGTTGTGCCGGTCCCACCGGGACGAATCCCAAACGAGTCGGAGCCCGGCGGATCCGGTGCTCAATCGACCCGTTCTCAGCGGGGAAGACACGCACTTCATCGACCGGAGGGCTATTTACTGTGCAGTTGTCCCTTCCGGATCAGGCCATGTCTGAACGAGCCACGCAGCGATGAGCCACTTCGCCAACGCGTACGCCGACCCGGACCGGGCGGCGTCTTACAGCACGCTCGGCTTCCCGGCCACCTACTCACTCGCCTTCCGGGACCTGCCGGCGCTGTTCGAGGCCCACGGTGTCGGATCCACGGCAGCCGACGGGGCTCCGGCCGGATCCGCACGGCGGGCCGGATCCGCACGGCGGGCGCTGGATTTCGGCTGCGGCGCCGGTCGCTCGACCCGGTTCCTGCGTCGGCTGGGCTACGACGTGATCGGCGTCGACATCTCCGCCGCGATGCTGGATCGTGCGCGGGAGCTGGATCGTGCGCGGGAACTGGATGAGGGGCAGGGCGCGGGCGACCGATATCGACTCATCGACGACGACCCGTCGGCCCTCCCGCCGGGCCCGTTCGACCTGGTCCTTGCCGCGTACCCGTTCGACAACATCCCGGGCGTCGACCACCGGGTCGCGCTGCTCACGGGGCTCCGGCAGCGGCTGGCGGGCGCAGAGGGCGCAGAGGGCGCAGAGGGCGCACCGGTGGGGGCTGGGGGCGCGGCAGCGAGCGCGGGGGCGGCCGGCCGGCTGGTGCTGATCGCGTCGTCGCCGGAGCTCTACGTGCACGAATGGGCGACGTTCACCACGGCGTCGTGGCCGGAGAACGCTGCGGCGGAGAGCGGCGAGACGGTGCGGATCGCGATCAAGGAGGGCGGCGACCCCCGTCCGGTGGACGACCTCCTCTGGCTCGATCGGGACTACCGAACCGCGTTCGACCGGGCCGGGCTCGAGGTACGGGAGGTCCACCGTCCGCTGGCCACGGGCGCCGAGCCGGTGGCGTGGGTCAACGAGACGGAGATCGCGCCATGGGTGATCTACGTGACGGGCCCGCCGGGCCCGTAGCGATCACGCGGCCGGCTCGAGCTCCCGGGCGTGGTGCCACCACCAGACCCAGACGCCGAAGAGCACCATCGCCGTCGCCTGGTGGATGACGGCCAGTGAGACGGGCACGAAGTAGATCAGCGTCAGGACGCCCAGGAGGTACTGGACGAGGATCCCGACGAAGAAGAGGGTGTTCAGCCGGCGGCTGTGAAGGTCCGCATCGCTCTTCCGGACCTGGATGAAGAAGCCGATGACCAGGAGCCCGAGGACCGTGCCGAGCACCCGGTGCATCCACTGCACGGCCACCGGGTTCTGGAAGAAGTTCACGACGACCGGCTCGAGCCAGTACATGGAGGGCGGGACCAGCTTCCCTTCCATGAGCGGGAACGTGTTGTGGTACCGGCCGGCCTTGAGCCCGGCGACGAACGCGCCCCAGACCACCTGGAGCGCGAAGACCGCGCAGATGGTGGCCAGGCCCCGTCGCATCAGGCCCCGGGTCGAGGCGGCGACGCGGGTCCGTCCCTCCGTCACGGCCATCTCGCGTGCGAGCCAGGTCGCGAACCCGAAGATCAGGAACGCGAGCGAGAGGTGGGCGGCGAGGCGGAAATGGCTGACGGACGGCCGGTCGACGAGCCCGCTGGCGACCATGAGCCATCCCATCACGCCCTGCGCGGCGCCCAGGCCGAAGAGGGCGAGCGACCGCCAGAGGAGGGGCCGGTTGAAGTAGTCCCGGAGCCAGAAGAAGACGAACGGGACGAGGAAGACGAGGCCGATCGTCCGGGCCAGGAGCCGGTGGAGGTACTCCCAGAAGAAGATGACCTTGAACTCGTGCAGCGTCATCCCCGACCGGAGCTTCTGGTACTCGGGGTACTCGCGATAGCGGTCGAAGACCTGCTGCCAGTCGGCGTCGGTCAGCGGCGGGATCACGCCGACGAACGGGTCCCAGTCCACGATGGAGAGACCGGACTGGGTCAGCCGGGTGATGCCGCCCACGATGAGCACGCCGAGCGTCATCCCGGCCACCGCCCAGTACCACGTCCGCAGGTGCTGGCGTCTGTCCTCGGGGATGGCGAGTCGCCAGTCGCCGCCGGCGCGCGTGTCGGGTCGGGCTTCGGTGTCCTGGCTCATGGCTCGGCGCCGAATATAAACGAACCGGGGGGTGGGTACCACTGGTGAGGCGGAGCCAGGAGCCAGGAGTCAGGAGTCAGGAGCCAGGAGTCAGGAGTCAGGAGTCAGGAGTCAGGAGTCGTTCTTCAGTCGGGGAGGGCGGCGACGGTCTCCTGGAACCGGCTGGCGTCGCGGAGCGGCGGACCGTGGCCGAAGCAGACGACGGCGGGTTGGAGCGCGGCCAGCTTCCGTGCCGACTCCCGGTTCAGTGCCGGGTCCATGGTGGCGAAGCGGAGCGGCTCGATCAGGCCTTTCCGCAGCGTGATCGGGTTCCGGTTGAAGAGGACGTCGCCCAGGACCAGGACCCGGTCGTCCTCGCGCCAGAAGGCGAGGTGGCCGAGGGTGTGGCCCGGGGTCTCCACCACCGTGAAGTCGGCCACGGCGTCGCCGTCGTGGAGGACCCGGTCGACGGGGTGGCCGGGGCCGCCCATCCGGGCCGTGACCTTCGCCATGAACGAGGACGGGTCGGGGACGAGTCGGGACGGATCGCCCGCCTCCACGGCGCCCCGGTCCGCCTCCCCGCACCAGAGCGGGACATCGAAATACTCGCACACGGCGTGGGTGCTGCCCTGATGGTCCGGGTGTCCGTGGGTGAGCGCGTGGGCGGCGGGCGGGAGGTCCTCCAGCGCGGTGATCAGCTTCCGGGCGGCCCCGTTGGTCCCGGCGTCCACGAGGACATCGCCGAGCAGGTAGACGTTGATCCCGTCCATGGGCATGAGCGGCAGGCGATAGACCCCTCGGGCGATCTCGATGAACCGGGCCATGGCTCGTCCTTTGCTTGCGGTTCTGTCCGACCAGCAACAGGAGACAATCTATGGCCGATCGACAGTACTGGCTCATGAAGTCGGAGCCCGACGTCTACTCCATCGACGACCTCGAGGCCGACGGGCGCACCCACTGGGACGGCGTCCGGAACTACCAGGCCCGCAACTTCATGCGCGACGACATGGAGGAGGGCGACCGGGTCCTCTTCTACCACAGCAACACGAACCCGCCGGGCGTGGTGGGCGTGGCCGAGGTGGTCAGGGAAGGCTACCCGGACCACACCGCGCGCGACCCGGACTCCAACTACTACGACGAGAAGGCCACCGAGGACGACCCTCGCTGGTTCATGGTCGACATCGCGTTCGTCCGGAAGCTGCCGCGTACGGTGCCGCTCGCCGAGATCAAGGACGAGTCTGCGCTCGAGGACATGGTGCTGGTGAACCGGAGCCGCCTGAGCGTGCAGCCGGTGCAGGAGGACGAGTTCGAGCGCGTCGTCGCGATGGCGGAGGAGGACGGCGAGTAGCCGCCGGCTACCGCCAGCTGGCTCGCACCGCGCTCAGGATGTCGTCGAAGCGGGCGTCGGCCCGGACGGGAGCGAGGACCCCGGGGAAGAAGTAGCGGACGGCGAACGTGGGCCAGTAGTCCCACCGCTCGATGCCGGCCATTGCGGCCGTGGCGGCATCGGTGTTCCCCATGGCCGCCTCGATCAGGGCCGTCGAGAAGGTATGGTCGGCGGGTTCGAGCCCCCGGGCCGCCTTCCGGGCTCCCGTCGTGTCGCCGAGAGCCAGCCGGGTGAGGGCTTCGAGGGCGGTGGGGGCATCAGGAGCCCACGCGACGCTCAGGTTCTGGAGCAGGGGCAGCGTCTCGCGGAATCGGCCGGCGTGGTAGAGCGCCAGCGCTTCGAGGAAGGGGCCGGTCGCGAAATCGGGCTGGATGTCCCGGATCGAGCGGGCGTCCTCGAGCGCGCCGACCGGGTCGCCGAGGGCGAGGCGGGCCAGTGCCAGGTTCGAGAGCGGCGCCGAGCCGCGCGGGTCCAGGAACACCGCCCGCTCCGCGTTCTCCAGCGCCTGTTGCGGCAGCCCTGCCTGCTTCTGGATCCAGCTCAGGAGATTGAAGGCGTCGGAGTAGCTGGGGCGGGCCTCGATGGCGCGCTCCAGGAGCCGTATGGCCCGTGGATTGTCCCGCTCGGCGTGGGCGAGGTTCGCGAGGGCGAAGTGCGCTTCCGCCAGCCCCGGGTCCAGCTCCAGGGCCTGCTCGGCCGCCTCGCGGGCATCCACGGCGACAGCGGGGAGGTCGTAGCCGAACGTCTCGAGGTAGGTGAGGGCATCCGCCAGCCCGGCCCACGCGGGGGCGTAGCCGGGATCCCGCTCGAGGGCGCGACGGAAGTAGTCCACGGCCCGTCGCATGGACCCCTCCTCCCGCGGGCCGAGGAGCCCGCGCCCCAGGACGTAGAGCCGGTACGCCTCCAGGTCGTCCGTACCCCGCCCGGTACCCGCACCGGCAGCACCGGGCGCCAGCCGGTCCTGGAGCGCGGCCACGATCGCCCGGGTGATCTCCCGCTGGATGTCGAACAGGTTGGCCGCCGTGAGCTGCTGCCGGAACGCCTCGGCCCAGACCTGACGGCTCCGGCCGGCATCCACCAGCCGAGCGTTGACCTGTACCTGCTCGCCGACCTGCTGGACCTCGCCGCGCAGGACCCAGCCGGCGCCGAGCTCGTCCGCGATCTCGGCCACCGGCCGCAGCGGGTCCCGATACCGCACCACCGAGCTCCGGGCGATCACGTCCAGGCCGGGGACGCCGGACAGTCGGGTCAGGACGTCGCCGTGGATCCCCTCGGTGAACGTCGGGTTGGCCTCGCCCACGGTCTCGAACGGCAGGACCGCGATCACCGCGCTGCCCGATGGCGGGGACCCGGCCCAGGGCGGACCATCCGCGAGCCAGAACACGGTCCCCACCACCAGCATCCCGCCCACGGCACCGAGCATGAGGGCGTAGACGAACTGGCGGCGCACCCGGGGCCGGACCTGCTCGTCCTGGACACCACCGCCCGCGTCCACGGCGTCCGTACGCTCGAGCCCCTCGGACGTGCGGTTGTAGATCCAGGCGACGGCGACCGTGACCGGGAACCCGAGGACGGCCAGGACCGCGACCGTCGTGACGGTCCAGTCGGGGAACCGCAGGGCGGGGAAGAAGGTGTCGGCGACCTGCACCGCACCCCACGCCGCGACCGCGTAGACGGATAGCGCCCGCACCACGCGACGGCGGCGCAGCTCCTTCCAGAACGATGGACGGAAAGGGTCGGGCATTCTCGGCGTGGCTCGGGTTCGGGGGTGGGCGAGGGCCGACGGGTGTCCCCATTTCGCGTGCGCCGCCCGCGAAAAGATCCGGCGCCAGTGGGGGAGCGTCAAGCGAGCGGGGGGTTTACGCGGCCGCCGGCTCCGGGTATTCTGATGGCGCGACAGGGGTGCCGGCGGTCGGCCGGCTGAGATCACACCCTCCGAACCTGATCCGGCTCATACCGGCGAAGGGAGTCCGACCCGCCGCGCCCGTCGCTCATACCACTCCTCACAGCGACAGGGTTTCCACACCGATGAGCTTCACCAGCCAGCAGCTGAGCCGCATCCGTCCGCTCTGGGACGAGATGCTGGAGCACCCGTTCCTGATCCAGACCCGGGACGGCGAGATCCCCGACGAGGTCTTCGCCAACTGGATGCAGCAGGACTACCTCTTCGTCGAGGCCGCGATCCCGTTCATGGCGGCGCTCATGCCGAAGGGTCCGAAGGCGCACTGGGAGCCGCTGGGCGGCGTGATCCAGGCGCTCCAGAAGGAGCTCCGTCTCTTCGAGGAGCGGGGCCAGAAGGTCGGCGTCGACCTCCGGGCCGCCCCGCCGTCGTTCACCTGTCACGCCTACATCCAGTTCCTGATGGCCACCGCCTACCAGCGGTCGTACGCCGAGGCGTATACCGTGCTGTACGCCGCCGAAAAGGCCTACCACGACTCGTGGAAGGTCGTGGAGGCGGGGCTCGACGAATCGTCGCCGTGGCACCCGTTCGTCGAGAACTGGGCCGGCGACGAGTTCGCCTCCTACGTCGACTACCTCGCCGGGGAGCTCGACGCGCTGGCCGAGAAGGCCGGCCCCGACGAGCTGGAAGGGATGGCCGAGCTGTTCGAGACCACCACGAAGTACGAGATCGCGTTCTGGGAGATGGCACTGACCGGCGGCGGCTGGCCGGGGGTGTCGAGCTGAAGCCGTAAACATCAACTGCTTTGCCACGAAGGACACGAAGGGATCGAAGGACACGAAGAACTGATGGGGTGTTCTTTGCCGGCGGCTTCGAGCCGCCCGGCGGGTGGCTATCTCACCGGCGAGCTCGAACTGCCGGAAAGAACAAAAAGGGAGGCAGTTCTTCGACCCCTTCGTGGTCCTTCGTGTCCTTCGTGGCAAGGCTGTTTCACTGCATTCTGAGGGAGCGACGAACCATGAGCTTTTCGCAGGAGCTGTTCGACGCGGCCGACGACGTCTGGGCCGCGCAGCTGGACCACCCGTTCGTGAAGGGGCTGGCCGATGGGTCGCTCGAGGAGGAGCGGTTCGCGCGGTGGGTCCGGCAGGACTACCTGTACCTGAAGGAGTTCGCCCGGATCTTCGCGTGGGCAACGGCCAAGGCCGAGCGGCTCGAGTCCATGGGCTGGTACGCCGCCGTGCTCGACCTGACGCTGAACACCGAGATGGAGCTGCACCGCAAGTACGCCGGACGGTTCGGGATCGGCGAGGCCGAGCTGGAGGCGGAGCCGATGTGGCCCACCACCCGGGCGTACACCGACTTCCTGGTCCGGACGGCCGCCGATGGCGACATGCTCGAGCTGCTGGCGGCGCTGCTGCCGTGCGCGTGGGGCTACTCCCACATCGGGCAGACGCTGGCCTCCGCCGGCGTACCGGACGACCAGCGGTACGCAGACTGGATCGAGCAGTACGCGTCCGACGAGTTCGCCGAGGCCACCGACTGGCTCCGGGCCGAGCTCGACCGACTGGTGGAGCACGCGGGACCCGAGAAGCGGGCCCGGCTCCGGCAGATCTTCCTCCTCTCCAGCCGGTACGAATGGCTGTTCTGGGAGATGTGCTGGGGAGGGGAGGAATGGCCGGTTTAGAACGACTTACCGGATCGGTCTTTTTGACTGCGGCCTACGTGGCCGAGATACTCGTTCGGGGCGGGACATCGGCAATCTCGCTCTCCGAGAGCGACCGGCTCAAGGCCGGGAACCTCGTCCGCGATGCGGCGACGCTGGAGGACGTGGGATCTGAGAAAGGCCCCGCCGTCGTAGATCGTTTAAATGCAGCATCGCCCCATGCGATCGTCACCGCTCTTCAGTCATTCCCGCCCACCAAACCGGAGGACCTTGAGGCGCTGCAAGCTGCAGACGTAGTGGTGGACCTCACGGGTGACCTGGCTGTTCCTGCTGCGCTCGGAGCGTTCACTTTGGAGTAGCGAGAAGCTGTTCCTTTCCGCCGCCTCAGGGCTGCACGCCAAGCGGCTATTCTGCTTCGGAGCCTCCGGTAGTGCGTTCCCGCATGATGAGTTCCTGGGTTCGCTACAGCCGTGGCTGCAGATGCAGATCGCCGAGTCGGAAGGCATGGAGGTTCCGCGTGAGGGAATCGGCTGCTGGCATCCGGTCTTTCCGGCCCGCGTCGATGACCTGTGGCTACCTGGCGCTGCCGCTGCGAAGTGGATTGAGGGCCAGATCCTGGACCCGGGCGCCGGCCCACGAATGGTCGTCTTTGAGCAGACGCAAGATGATGGCGGAGTGGCTGATACCGAACAACTTCGAGCCGCGGGTCGGGCATCAGTTCCGCTTCCACGTGGATCCCTGCCTGTTCAATTCGCCCCAGCGCTCAGGCGCCGCTGGATGTGATCGTGGACCCGCTCGACGAGCCTCAGCATTCTCGGATCGCCGCCATGGGTAGGCCCCACAGGACGCTCTCAGACACTGCCTGGATCTGCACTCTCGCCACGCCCCCATCCTGAACGGCTGAAACGCGGATCCGGGCGAACACAGGTGCCTGAGACCCCCGACTGGGGAAGTGGTAAGGGCCTGCCAGGAGTGAATCTCCTCGAAGATCGGACGCCACTGCCTCGTTCACCTCCTGTTCCACGGCCTCCGCCGCAAACACCAGCACGGAGTCGGCGCTGGCGTATCGCTCAAATTCGATCGTCGCCGACAAGGCCATGGTCGGCTCGGGTCCAAGCTGTCGCGAGCGCTCGGCAGTGTCGCCTGTGCATCCCACCATTAGAAGTACCAGTGCGGTAGCGGCACCCTTTGCCTGCGGACCCGACATGCGAATCGCTCCGGCCATACCGATATTTAATGCTCGATGGAGTACAGTTCGACGACCGGAGCTCCAAGTGGATCCGTCGAGGCCAGCAGCACGAACCGTTCGGTGATGTGAGGGTGGGTGCCAAACCTCCCGGCATTCCCTGGCGCCTCTACTTCTGCTACATGCCGCCCGGCCGGATCGAATACATCGAAGCTGGATCCGCCGCTGCCCTGACGGTGCAGCCAGACGTGCCCATCGTCGGCAGCGATGATGCGATCGAAATACGGGTACGTCCCTGGTAACTGAGAATCGCTCCCTCTGTAGCGGCGAGAGCGCATGTCTGCGGCCCACACCTCGAGCGAGTGTCGGTCCCCTCGTGCCAGTGGCTCCGCGGCGAGGTCCCTCGATAGCGTCTGGACGACCTCGCCGCCGAGCGAAAGCGCTTCGACTACGTACCGATCGCTATGTCCAACCCAGACCCAGCCACGGGGATCCAATTCAAAGAGCTGTGCTGGCGAGAATGGAGGCACCATCCTCACCGTCTGGGTGCCTGTCGTGCGCACAAAAGCCGGCGGTTCGGCAGCAGCCACCAATGGGAGTGTGTCCGTCGTCGCCAGAGAATCTCCCTGCGACATGGCGATGGCCGCCGGACCCAACGACCGCATCCGAACCGATCCATCGGCTCCCTGAATCACCGCCATCAACTGAGCAACCTCCAACAAACGTCCGTCTCGGGTAAATCGACTTTGGCCGGGGACAAGAGATCTTGGGAATGGGATCGGGTAACTGTTCAAGAAGGACCCTTCCAGATCGAAGACGCTGTAGCGGGCATTGCCGGCGTCCGCGACCCACAAACGGTCATGCTCATCAAACGCAATGCTGTAAGGCACTGCGAACTCGCCGGGGCCAGCACCTTTGCGTCCTACCGTTGATATGTAAGTTCCGTCCGCGGCGAAAATCCTCAGGTTGGCCGCCTGAGCATCCAGAACGTAGATGCGTCCGTCAGGGCCAAGAGCAAGATCGGCAATGCGGCCAAACACGTAGCGCTCATCGCCCTCGGTAACACCGACTGTCGCCAGGGGTTCGAGGTGCCAAACAGCGTCGCGTGACTGGGTCCCGCTGTATGCCTCGCCAGCAACGAGGGATGTAGCGAAGAGAAGACTGGCGGATAGTGCCTTTTGTGGAAACATGCTGTCGGTCCGGTGCTGAATGTGCCGTTGTCGTCGAGAAGACGCGCCAGCACGACGGGAGTTGCCCGCGGCAGGAGCCTCGGCTATCGGCCATACCTTGACCGGCATGATAGTGGCGAACACTACAACGGGGAGCGACCTGTTGTCGAGGTGATCAACTGCCGCAACGCCGAAGTGCGCAGCAGTCCTTCGACCCTTACGCCGCCCAACTCAAGCGTCGGGGTGCTACGCACACCCCGGGCCGCAGCTGTGAACGTCGCTGTCCAGAACTCGTCGGTCGCTTCCCGTTCACGCGTGCAACGCCTGAGTTCAACGGGCGCATTTCGCCGCCTGCTGGCGAAGCCGGTCACCGCCGAAGCGCTGGAAGAAGCCATCGAAGAGATCCTGGCCCCGCCGGATGCCCGCGAACTGGGCGACGAGGTCGGGGGCGCTCGGATCGTGGTGGTGGACGATGACGATGGCGTCCGGCAGATGATGGTCGGACTGCTGCGGTCGGAAGGGTACCGAGTCCGGGCCGCTCGCAACGGCAGTTGTGAAGGGGCGTGAACTTGGGTGTGGACGTGTGGGAAGATCTGCGGGATTCCTCGGGCCGTTTTCGCTGCTGAAGGAGGCTATCTGACGCTATCCTGACGCCACATAGGTGCGCTTTTCCTCTTACAGAAAACTGTAGCATCTATGCTCCAAACCCCGGCAGACTTCTGGGAGATGTGCTGGGGAGGGGAGGAATGGCCTGTTTAGGCGGCGTCCGGGACGTGGGTCCACGATAGAACGGATCATGGTAGATTCTCGGTACGCCGAACCGCTGCGAAGGGAGCCATGACCGTCCTGATCCTCGCGACCGCGCTCGCCGCGGGAGTCCAGCCCGCGTTCCCGCAGGCGCCCGACTCCGTTACCGGGGCCGGCACGGTCACGTACCTCGATGGCAGCCCCGTGTCCGGCTGTCGCGTGGTGGTGCGGCATCCCGGTTTCGAATCGCCGACCGGGACCCGGTGCGACGACGAGGGCCGCTACACGCTCCTTCTCGGGTGAGACGACCCGCGCCCGACGCCTGGCTCCTCCTCGACATCGACGCGCCGCCCGACGGCGAGATCCACCTCTTCGTGGACGCGCTGCGTCGCTGTGGCGCCCGGTCGGTGGAGCGGGAGGGCGACCGGTTCGTCGCGCTTTTCCCCGAGCCCGGCTCCGCTGATGCCATCGACCGGCTCACCGCTGAGGTCGAGTCGGCGGTGCGGGCCAGCACGAGCATGGCCGATGCGGACGTCGGGTGGCGCCGTCAGAGCCGATCGGAGTGGGCGGCCCGGTGGCGGAGCGAGCAGGCGGCGGCCCGGGTCAGCGACCGGATCATCGTGGCGCCCGTGGGCGTGCCCCTGTCGGGCGCGGAGGGCGTGGGGGATGGGGAGGAGCCGCGCCGGCGAACGTCGGGATCGGCCGCGGGGTCGGGGCCGGTGCCGGAGGTCGGCGCGGACGACATAGTGGTCCGCCTGGATCCCGGCGTGGCGTTCGGCACGGCCGAGCACGCCACCACCCGGTCGTGCCTGGCGCTCCTCGACGGGCGGGTCCGCCCCGGCGACCGGGTCCTGGACGTGGGTGCCGGCTCGGGGATCCTGGCCATCGCCGCGGCCCATCTGGGCGCCGGGCGCGTGCTGGCGCTGGAGTCGGACCCGGTCTCGTGCGATGCGGCCCGCCGGAACGTCGAGGCGAACGGCGTCGCCGATCGGGTGGAGGTCGAGGAGCGGGAGGTCACGCCCGGCGACCTGAGAAAGGTCGGGCGTTTCGACGGCGTGGTGATTAATATCGAGGCGCGGGTGGCCGCCCCCCTGGTGCCCCGGGTCCCGCCCGCGCTCCGTCCCGGCGGCTGGCTGATCCTCTCAGGCGTGGTGGGCGGCGAGCGGGCCGATGCCTTGGCGGCCGCGGAAGCGGTCGGGCTCCGGCTCGTGGAGGGTCGGGCCGAGCGGAGCTGGTGGACAGGCGTATTCGAAAAGGAGAGCCAGGATGGATGATCAGGAGGTAGTTCGCATCGTCCGGAGCGTCGGTTCGGTGGTGGCGGGTCTGGCGGCGGCGACCCTCACCGTGGTGATCATGACGTGGATCGTCGTCCAGCTGATGCTCGATGGCGACATGGCCGCCGCCCCGACGACGGCGTACCTCGGCGTCAACCTGGCCTACTCCCTGTTCGCGGCGGTCCTCGGTGGGTGGGTGGCCGCCCGGATCGCGGTACACAAGCCGGTGCTGCACGCCGGGATCGTGGGCGCGGTGATGCTGCTCCTGGCCCTGGCCGGTGATGCCGACCCGTCGCAGGGCGGGGTGCCCGGGTGGTACAATCCGGCGGTGGGCGTGATCGGTGCCGTCGGCGCGCTGATCGGTGGGTTCCTGCACCGCGATCAGCTGGCGGCTCCCGGGGCGGGTGCCGCGGCACCCTGATCACCGCACAGTCGCCGCCGGTCAGCTCTCTCCGGTCTCCCGCTTCACACCGTCGATGATGTAGCCCACCAGCTCGTCCCGGGACATGGTCTGCATCGATGGCGGCGGCGTATGGTGCGGCGGGTGGGCCCGGACGACCTCTTCCAGCGCGTCCCGGTCGAGGCCCGCGAGCTCCTCGCGGAGTCCGGGCTCGCCCGTTTCCTCGTAGATGGTCTCGATGTCCGGGATCCGGTCGCTGTCCTCATTGCTCAGCGGCGCGCTCATGGTCTCTCCCTCGCCTTCGGTGCTGCGGATCGGTGCGCTCGAGTCACCGGGGTACCGGTGCAACGACCCTGCCACCCGGTCGTTCCGGGCCAGGTATCGACCCTCGAACCGGATGACCAGTGGCTCGGCGCCCATGGGGCTGTCCGGCGAGCCCGGCCGCTGGGCATGGATATGGAGGTGCGGCTCATCGGTGTTCCCGGTGTTGCCGACCCGACCCAGCGGCTCGCCGGTGTCCACGGCCTGACCGGCGGCGACCCGCACGCTGCCCCGGGCCATGTGGGCCAGGACGACCCAGACGCGGGCGTCCGGTCCGCTGTCGAGCCCGAGGGCCGCGCCGTCGCACTGCAGGATCACGTGGTTGCCGGCCATGTTGTCCCGATCGACCTGCGGTGGCGGCTGGTCCGGGAGCCCGTCCGAGGCCGTGATCACGGGACCGGCGCACGGGGCGAAGATGGTGTCGCCGAAGATCCGGTAGGCCGCGGGGTCGGACGGCGCCAGGCCGTCGCTCCGCCGGCCCAGGAGATCGATCCCGATCAGGTCGACGGCCCGGGTCTGGCCCCGGTAGCGGTCCATGGCCCGGTGGGGGATGCCCACGTGCCCGTTGTTGACGTTGCTGCTGCCGCCGTTCACCACCAGGTAGGGCCCGGCCCGCAGCGGGAACGCGAGATCGACGGCGGGCCCGGCCGGCGGCGTCCGCCAGGTCAGTGTGCGCCCGGCGAAGACCGCCATCGCCACGGCGGCCAGCCCCAGCACGACGGTTCCGGCCCGTGCCCATCGGCCCTCGGGCCACCAGACTGCCCGGCGGGTGCGTCGGAAGGCGAGCGCGGCCGTCGCGGCGAGGGCGATGATCCAGAGCCACAGCGTGGCCTGGGGGATCGCCGTCCAGAGCCCGGCGACCCGGAGCACGACGAGCCAGCCGGCCGCCATCACGGTGCGGGCCAGCCAGCTGGTGCGAGTCCGGGGCCGTCCGAGTCCCAGCCAGGCGAGGAGGGCGAGCGGGATCAGGAGCTGCGCAACGATCACGACGGTCAGCATGGCTCGGGCCCCCGTTCCTGGTTCGGGTCCTGCGGGCCCTCGCCGGGGTCCGCGCGGGTCACGGCGATGAGCCGGAGGTTCAGGTCGTGGATCCGCCGCAGCCGGCCGTACAGCTCCGACTGGTCCGTCACACGGACCTCGAGGATGGTCCGATCATCGGCGGTCCGCACGCTGTCGGCGTCGAACCAGTCGCGCCAGCGCGGACCGATCCGGCCCTCGACCTCCAGGCGATAGACGATCTCCCCGTCGCCCCGTCCACGATCGTGTGCGTCCATGGCTCCGTCCCCCCGTTGACTGGGCCACCGTTCGTGGCCCGCAATGGTACGATACCGCCAGGGGTCCGGCGGTCGCGTCACCCGATCGGGTGAATCGCGGGGTGAATCCTGTCACACATTCCCGGCGCACCTCCCCGTGCCTCTGTGAGAACCGACCGGCGACTTCGACCCGACTCAGCCTTCGTCGCCGGGCACGATCCCGAGGGTGCGGGCCCGGCGGGCGGCCTCGGTCCGGGTGGAGACGTCGAGCTTGGCGTAGATCCGTTTCAGGTGCGTCTTCACCGTGTTCACCGAGACGTACAGCTCCTTCGCCATGGCCTTGTTGGTGAGCCCCCGGGTGAGGAGCGCCAGCGTCTCGAGCTCCCGGTCCGTCAGGGTGGCGTCGCCGGCGCCCTCCGCCCCGGCGACGGGCGGCGGCCCATCGGGGCTCCGCGCCGCGGCCCCGGCGGGCGTCGCTGCGCGCTCAGGGGTGGGGAACCGGCGGAGCACGTCCTTCGCGAATGCGCGGACGGCGGTGTCGAGGGACGTGGCCTTGAGCCCGGCCTCGATCATCGCACGGACGGGCTCGCCACCGTTCAGGACGGGGCGTACGTAGCCGTTCCGGGCCGCCAGGGCGAGTCCGGCCTCGAGCGCTTCGTGCCGGGCGGCCGCGTCCTCGGCGAGAGCCGCCTCGGCGAGCCGGGCGACGCAGAGCGCCGGGCCCCGGTCCCGGGCCTCGGACTCCTCCCGGAGCCGGGCGGCCAGCGGTGCGGCGTCCTCGGGGCGACCCAGTTTGACGAGGTGCTGGAGCTGGAGCACGGCCTCCGCCTCCCGGACCGAGCTCCACCGGCCCGGCGGCTCCACGCTGGGCGGCGCCGACTCGGGGGTCTGGAGCCGGCCGCTCCGGGCCTCGACCAGCCGGGCCCGCTCCACGGCCAGCGAGGTGGCGAAGGGTTTCACGTTGTTGCCGTGGGCCAGCGCCGTGGCGCGTGTCAGGTGGTCCTCGGCGGTGTCGAAACTGCCCGCTGCCGTCTCGACCCGGGCCCGGTGGATCAGGACGTTGGCCAGGATATCGGTCTCCCGCTCGTCCCGGGTCAGCGCTTCGGCGCGCTCGAGGATCGTCCGGGCCTCGTCGAGCTCGTCCGCCAGCCAGTGCAGCTGGGCCAGCTGGTACAGGACGATGCCGAAGGCCGGCAGCGCGTCGAGCTTCCGCTCCCGCGCGAACTCCACGGCGCTCTCGAGCCGCTGCCGGGCGGCGGCCACGCCCTCGGTCAGCGATGCCAGGTAGCCGAGGTGGGCGAGGCTGGCCAGCACGAGGTACGAGGCGCCGCCCTCGAGGCTCCTGTCGAATCCCTGCTCGAGGTAGGCCCGGGCCCGGGCCGTGTTCGCCAGCCGGAGGTGGACGGCGCCCATATTGAACTCCAGGATGCCCCGGACCACGCTCGGCCCCGGCGGCAGCGCGTCCAGTGCTTCCTCGCCGGCCTCCACGGCCTCCTCCAGCCGATCGGCGATGCGGAGCGCGAAGGCTCGCAGCGCGCCCAGGTGCATGCGGGCCTCCCGGCGCTGGGACTCCGGGTAGTCGTCCGGTGCAGCCTCGAGGGCGGCCTCGATACTGCCGAGGAGCGCGTCGAGGTCGGGGCCCCGCTGCGTCTGGAACCGGAACCACGCGACCGCCACGAGGAACATGGGCCACGGGCGCGAGAGCGGGTCGGCCACGTGGTCGAGCCACCGCGCGAACGAGGCGAACTCGCTCCGGGCCAGGATCGGGTACCCGTGCCGGTCCAGGAGCTCGAGGAGCCGGGTGTCGTCGTCCATGGCCGCGGCCTGTCGGAGCGCCTCCTGGACATCGTCGTGCTCCTCGAACCACCGGCTGGCGCGCTCGTGGAGCGGGTCCGCGCGGTCGGGCATGCGCTGTCGGAGTCGGAACTCCAGCAGCTCCGCGAAGAGGTGGTGGTAGCGGTACCATTCCCGGCGGTCGTCGAGGGAGACGAGGAACAGGTTGGCGTCGTCGATGGCCGCGAGCCGGTCGGCCGCGTCATCGTCCCCGGTCACGGCCCGGCAGGTGGCGGCGGTGAACCGCGGCAGGATCGACGTCTCCATGAGGAACCGCTGCATCGCCTCGTCCTGCCGGCCGAGCGCCTCCTCGAGGAGGTAGTCGACCATGAGCTCGTGGCTGCCGGTGAACGCGTCAACCGCGGCGGCGGGGTCGTCGACGCGGTCCAGCGCGGCGGCGGCCATCCGCAGCCCCGCGGCCCACCCCTCGGTCCGCTCCTCGAGCCGCGCCACGAGCTCGGCGTCGAGCCCGCCCGGAAGGAGCTGAGAGAAGAGCTCGGCGGCCTCGTCGCCGGTGAAGCGAAGGTCCCGCTGCCGGAGCTCGAGGAGCTCGCCCGAGAGCCGGATCCGGCCGAGCCGGAGCGCCGGGTCGACCCGGGTGAGGAGGACCAGCCGGGGACCGGCCCCGCCCGCGCCGGCGATCAGCTCGCGGAGGAGGTCCAGAAGGATCGGCGCCTCGACCTGGTGGAGATCGTCCAGGACCAGCACGGCGTCCGGGGCCCGGGCCAGCGCGGCGGTCAGCTCCGACCCCACACCGCGGCCCGTCGGCGACGCTGCGTCGACCAGCTCGGCGGCGCGGTCGAACGCATCGATGCCGGCCCGGCGGAGGGCGGCTGCCAGATGCGTGAAGAAGCGGGTCGGGTCGTTGTCGAGCGGGTCGAGCGAGAGCCACGCGACGGGACGATCGCTGCTGCGGAGCCAGTCCAGGACGAGGACGGTCTTCCCGGAGCCCGCGGGCGCCGAGACCAGGACCACGCGATGGCGGTCGTCGTCCAGCCGGTCGAGGAGTCGCGGTCGGGTGACCACATCGAGACGGGGCGTCGGGACCCGGACCTTCGCGGCGATCACGCCCGGCTCCGGCGCCACGGCGTGATCCGCCGTGTCGGGCGCCTCCGGGCCCGTCCTATCTCGGGACACCGTCCTGCCCGCCGGCACCGCGGTCCCCGCCCCGACCGTCGGGCGGTCCGCCGTCCCGTCCGCCCCGGCCATCCCGGCCCGGACCCCCGGTCAACCCGTCCACGAAGGTCGCGCTCGCTTCGACCGCCGCGGGTGCGATCTCCTCGTCCCGGTCGATGTGGACCCACTCCCAGCTCATTCCGTACTCGGCGGCCACGTGATTGCCCAGGGTGCGCGCATCGGCGGCGTTCCGGAACGCCGCGATCCGGCGGTAGGTCAGCGACGGATCGTCGTCCTCGCCGGCGGGCTCCGGCGGCCAGACGGGGACGCCGGCCTCCTGGAGCACCGCGACGAGCGCGTCATGGGCGGCCGCCTGGACCCGATCGCCATCGTCCCACCCGACGCGCACGGTGAAGAGCCGGCCCCGGACGTCGTCGTCACCGGTGTCGGCGGTGTCCGCCGGCTCCCCGACCGTATCCGGCGGCTCGACCGGCGGGACCGGTGTCGTATCCGGGTGCTCGACCGGTGGGGTCGATGTCGTATCCGGCGGCTCGACCGGCGGCCCGGTGGTGTCCGGCGGTGGGGGCGGGATCTCGATCGGGACCACCGTGTCGACGGGGGCCCCGGTCGTGTCCGGGGACTGTGGCCTGCGCGCGGTGTCCTGAACCGGCTGCAGCGGCTGCCGGGGGACGGGCGGCCGGGAGGCCGTCGGGGCCCGGAGCTCGATCCGACCGGTCCGCACGCTGAGCCCGAGCGTCAGGACCACGTGGCTCACGGGCCCGAAATGCGAGGTGTCGGTCCGGCTGAGCGGCGACGAGAAGCCGACGATGTCCATGAGCTCCAGGCGGAAGCCGATCGGCCCGTCGACGAAATCGGAGCCGATGCCCAGCACGAACGTCCCTTTCACGGCCGGATCCGACTCGTACGGGAATCCCGCCACCCGCGCCGTGTCGGGGCCGAGGTCGTAGCGTATGGCGCCGAAGCCCAGGAACCCGTACGGCTGGAAGAAGAGGCCGGGCCGCGGCCGCCGGAACCGGACCACCAGATCCGCATCGCCTGCGACGAGGTCGAAGCTGGTGCCGGGCTCGCCGTCCACGTTCGTGCTGCCGAGCCCGCCATGGAGACGGAGCCCCAGCCGACCGAACCAGTACTCGGCCTGGACGCCATAGAAGCCGCCGGACTCGAGTGTCACGTCCGCTGCCGCCGAGTCGGCCAGGTCACCATAGAAGGCACGGCCGAGGTAGCCGGTGACCGAGACCCGGTGGTCCTGGGCAGCGGTCGGCGTCGAGAGCGCCGGGGCCAGGAGGAGCGTCGCGACGAATGCGGTGACGGTCAGCACGCGCAGCGCGGGGTGCCGGTTCCTCGGGCGCCGGCCGTGGACAGGGTCGGGGGTGCCGCGTCCGCTGTTCATGCCCGGCAAGCTACGCCCACCCGCCCCCTGCGGCCAGCGAATGCGTCCGCAGCGCTCGACCCCGGGTGCCGGGCCGGCCTGCGCCGGGCCCCGGGTCTGACGGGTGCGCCGGAGCCCGGCAGCTCCCGGGGATCGCACCGGCGCCGGTCAGACGGTCGGCTCCCGGCCGAGGTACCAGTGCAGCATCCGGTCGGCCGCCGCGTGGGAGTAGAGGACCGGTGTGCCGCCCAGCGCGCGGACCATCTCGGCGTCGTCCTCCTCGAATACCCGCACGAGGACGGGTACCTCTGCACCCGCCACATGCTCCAGGAGGCGCCGGTTGTCCTCCGGTCGACGGACGGTGGACGTGATCAGCCGGGCGTGCCGGGCCCGCGCCTGCGCGAGGACCGACGGGTCCGTGGCGTCGCCGCGGATCACAGGGACCTCGGCCTCCCGGAGCCGGGCCACCACGTCGGGGTCGTCATCCACGACCACGACCTCGTAGCCGGAGCCGAAGAGCGTCTCCACCAGCGGGAGCCCCGTGGTCCCGGCGCCCAGGACCAGCACGTGGCCGCCGGACGGCGGCGCGATCTGGGGTCGGGCGGCCCGGCGGACCGGGTGGAGGTGGAGGAGCGCCCGTCCGACGCGGTCGCGGGCCAGCACCGGCGTCAGAACCATGGTCAGGAGCGTGACCAGCGCGATGATGGTGAACGTGCCCCGACCGATCTGCCCGGCCAGGAGTCCGTAGAGTCCGATGACCAGCGACAGCTCGCTGGTCTGCGCCAGGAGCAGCCCGGCGTCGATGGCCGGTCGGGCCGACAGCCCGGTCCGCTCGGCGATCCACGTGACCAGTGGCGGTGTGGCTACGACCACAACCGCCGCCAGGACCAGCGCGTGGCCGAGCTCGCCGGCGGACGGGATCCCTACAGTGGCGCCGAGGGCGGTGAAGAAGATGGCGGAGAAGAAGTCGCCGATGGACGCCAGCGCGGGCCGGACCACCGCGTCGGTGGGGAACCGGGCCAGCGCTACACCCGCCACGAACGCGCCCACAAGGAGCGGCAGGCCGAGCAGGTCGGCAACACCGAGGAACACGAACAGGACCGCCAGTACCGCCAGAAGGAGCGGCTCGTCCTCCCGGTCGAGGCGGACCAGCCGTGGCGCGACCCAGAGCACCACCGCCGCCGCCAGCGCGGTCAGCCCGGCCACGCCGGCCAGCCCCGTGACGATGGCGGTCGCACCGCCCGGCAGGCCCGTGACCACGGGGATGGCCAGCAGGATCAGGGCGTCCTGGACCAGCAGCACGCCGATCACCACCCGGGCGAACGGCTCGTAGCGCTGTCGGCGTCGCCGGAGCAGCCGGACGATGACCAGCGTGGAGCTGGCCGTCAGCGCGAGAGCGAGGAAAGCGGCGTCGTCGATCCCGATGCCGAGGCCCAGCGCGGCCACGAGCCCCAGGAGCCCGAGAGCGAAGAACTGGAGGACACCGACCCGGAGCACCCGGCCGAGCTGGCCCTTCAGGCTCCGGGGGTCGAGGTCGATCCCCGTCACGAAGAGGAGGAAGGTGACGCCCAGGATCAGCGCGTTGTCGAGGATGTCCCCGGGCACCGCGCCGCCGACGGCCACGCCGGCGACCAGCAGGAGCGGGATCGGGGACGTCCGGAGCGCACGGGCGAGCCCGTGGGCCAGGGCGGCGGCCGCCAGGAGGAGCGCGATCCCGGCCATCAGTCGATCACCCCGGCGGCCCGGAGCGCCTCGCCCATCTGACGGATCCCGTCGTACTTGGAGACCATGAGGTACGTGGCGCCGTGCTCCTCCAGCTCGGCGGCGAGCCGGGAGTCGAACGCGTGGATCGCCGATCGCACGCCGGCCTCGCGGGCCCGGTACGCCAGGAGGTTGTTGGCGTCCTGGATCTGGAGGGCCGAGACCAGCAGCCGGGCGTCGGCGAGGTGGGCGTGGTCGAGCAGCACGTCGGGGTGGCTGGTGTCGCCCTGGAGCGTGCGGCAGGGGAGCCCCGCCAGCTTGGCGGCGTCGATGTCGACGGCCAGCACGGTCTCGCCACGGTCCGTCAGCTGGTGGACGAGCCGACGGCCCAGTGTGTTCATCCCGACCACGATCACGTGGTCGCGCAGCCCCGGCTCCGATTCCGGCTCGGCGACGGGCGGCGCGGCGAACAGCCGGAGCAGACCCGTCCGGCGCAGCCCGGAATAGACCCGGTCGGCGCCCTGGACCAGGATCGTCGACAGCCCGATGGTCACCAGCCCTACGGCGCCCACCACGGAGATGAACGAAGCGTCCACCAGCCCCACACCCAGCGCCAGCGATGCCACGATGAAGCTGAACTCGCTGATCTGGCCGAGCGTGAGCGCAGCCAGGAACCCGGTCCGCTCGCCGTAGCCGAGCCGGGAGATCAGCGCCATGAGCACCGCGGGCTTGCCCACCAGCACGAACGCCGACAGCGCCAGCACCGCCGGCCACGCGGCCAGCGCGGCGCCGAGCTCCATGTGCGCGCCGAGCGTGACGAAGAAGACCGCGAGGAAGAAGTTGACCAGCGGATGGACCCGCCGGACGAGCTCGTGGCTGTACGGCAGCTGCGCCAGGCTGATACCCGCGATGAACGCGCCGATCTCCAGCGAGAG
Source organism: Candidatus Longimicrobiales bacterium M2_2A_002 (assembly GCA_051418035.1). Taxonomy (GTDB): domain Bacteria; phylum Gemmatimonadota; class Gemmatimonadetes; order Longimicrobiales; family RSA9; genus JAWVYT01. Next base: position 30,155 of record JBPRGE010000140.1, on the reverse strand, counting down.
CCCCAGCGCCTTCGCGGCCAGGATGAAGACGAAGCACCACGTAAGGCTCCAGACGAAGAGCCCCTCCAGCGACGCCGCCAGCCAGCGGAACAGGTCCGGGAGCAGCCAGCGGGTCGCCACGTAGGCCACCGCCAGGAGCGCGGCCATGCCCACGGCCGCGTCCACCAGCCCCCGACCCACGGCGGCCAGCCCCAGCGTGCTCGGGTCGTCGAGGCCCGCCAGGAGCGTCAGCGCGATCACCACCGCCACGTCCTGGACCAGCAGGATCCCCACGGCGATCCGACCGTACGTGGCGTCCAGCGCGTCCCGACTCTCCAGCAGCTTCACCACCACCACCGTGCTGCTGAACGTCATCGCCAGCGCCACCAGCACCGCCGGTGCACCGCCGTAGCCCAGCGCGGTGGCCAGCGCCCACCCGAGCCCCAGCGTCAGCGCGATCTGGCCCGCGCCCGCCAGCAGCGCGACCCGGCCCACGTCCCGGATCTTGTCCAGACTGAGCTCGAGGCCGACCAGGAAGAGCAGGAGCGCGATCCCGACCTCCGAGATCAGCTCCAGGTTCGCGTCGGGATGCAGCAGGTGCATGGCGGGGCCCAGCACGAGCCCCGTCACCATGTACGCCAGGATCGCCGGGACGCGGACCGACCGGGCCACCAGGACCACGGCGGCCGCGGCGATCAGGATCGTTCCCAGGTCCCGGAGCAGCGGGAAGTCTGTCATGGACCTCGCCGGATCAGTCGGGTGCGCGTCCGCGGTCGGGCCGGGACGTGGCCCAATCTAGGCGATCCGGAGACCCCGCGCCTCAGTGCGCCCCGTGGCACGCCTCGTCGGTCGTCAGCTCGCTCAGGTCGCCCGCCAGATACGAACGGAGCGCGCCCTCGACGTCCCACGACGTGGCGACGTAGACCGGCACACCGCCCGCCCGGAGACGGGACAGCGCGTTCCGACCCAGCCCACGACAGACCACTGCGTCCACCCCGAGCCCCGCCAGCGTCGCCAGCGGCGTGCACCGGCCGTGCTCGTGGTGCTCGTTCGTGTTGATCACCGTCCGCAGTTCCCACCCATCCGTGTCCACCAGCGTGTAGTACGGGGACTTCCCGAAATGCGACGACAGCCTCGACCTCAGACCCGCCTCATCCACCGTCGGTATGCATACTCTCATCATTCGTCTCCCTGTTGCCGATCCGAAGCGCCGACGACTCCAGAACCGCCCGCGCCATCTTCTCCCGCCCCGACTTCAGCAGCCGCTGCACGGTGCCCCTCGATACCCCCATCCGCCCGCCCGCGCTCGCCTGGTCGAGACCCTCCACATCGCACAGCCGCACCGCCTCCAGCTCGTCCAGCCGCAGCTCCACCACCGACAGCTCCGACATCGGCGTGGCCCGGGGCTTGAACACCCGGTCCCCGTCGAACCGCCGGCACCGCCTGGGCTTCCGTGGCCGCCCCATCCATTCCCCCTGTGCGTAATGTGCATATGCACAATAGGCACAGGGGGTGTCCCGGTCAAGGGCGCATGCTGGGAGAGGGTGCGTGTCGGCTCTTCAGGGTCCGGGAGCTCGGGGTGGCTGGCGACGTCGATGGCGAGGGTTCGCTCGGGCCCCGGTGCGTCGCTAGATTTGGGGCATGGACTCTCGACAGGCGACCCGACCGCACGCCGGGACGCGGCTCCCTCCCCGGGACTCGCGGCCGGGGATCTACGCGCCTCCCAACCACTGAGTCCGCGGCCCGGCGCTCGCCGGGCACCCGATCGACCCGACGACGCCGGAGCGTGCCGCGAGTGCGGCGAGCCGCGCCGTCGTCTCCGACCCAGCCATGAACACGAAGGAGTTGGAAGCATGCCCGAGATCAAGGTCCCGGCGGATCAGGTCTTCCCGATCCTGAAGGAGAACATCCTGGTGGACGGGTTCCACCTGGTGATCGACCTGGAGAAGTCCCACGGCGCGGTGATCGTGGACGCGCTGGAGGGGAAGGAGTACCTGGACTGCTACGGCTATTTCGCGACGCTGCCGGTGGGGCACAACCACCCGAAGCTGCAGGACGAGGGCTTCCGGAAGTCGCTGATGACGGCGGCGCTGTCGAACCCGGCGAACAGCGACATCTACAGCCGGCAGTTCGCGGGGTTCGTGAAGGAGTTCCGGCGGATCGCGGTGCCGGACGCGTACCGCTACCTCTTCTTCATTGCCGGCGGCGCGCTGGCGGTGGAGAACGCCATGAAGGCGGCGTTCGACTGGAAGGTCCGGAAGAACCTGGAGGCCGGGATCGAGGGGGGCGGGGACAAGGTCCTCCACTTCAGGGACGCGTTCCACGGCCGGAGCGGGTACACGCTGAGCGTGACGAACACGGACCCGACGAAGACGCTCTACTTCCCGAAGTTCGCCGACTGGCCGCGGGTCTCGTCGCCGTACATCGAGCCGGGGCTGGACGATGCGGCCATGGCGGAGAAGGAGCAGAAGACGATCGACGAGGTCGAGGCCGCGTTCGATGCCGACCCGAACGGGATCGCGGCGATCCTGATCGAGCCGATCCAGTGCGAGGGTGGCGACCACCACTTCCGGCCGGAGTTCTTCCGGAGGCTCCGGGAGATCGCGGACCGTCGCGAGGCGCTGCTGATCTTCGACGAGGTCCAGACGGGGATGGGCACCACGGGCACGATGTGGGCGTTCCAGCAGCTGGGGATCGAGCCCGACATCGTGGCGTTCGGCAAGAAGACGCAGGTGTGCGGGATCATGAGCACCCGCCGGATCGACGAGGTGGAGGGGAACGTCTTCAACAAGTCGTCGCGGATCAACTCGACGTGGGGCGGCAACCTGGTCGACATGGTCCGGGGCGCCCGGTACCTGCAGATCATGGAGGAGGACGGCCTGGTGGAGAGCTGCGCCCGGGTCGGCGAGCACTTCCTCCGGGAGCTGAAGCGGCTGGAGGACGAGTTCGAGGGCGTGAGCAACGTCCGGGGCAAGGGTCTGCTCCTGGCGCTGGACCTGCCCGACACCGAGACCCGCAACCAGGTCCGTCTCGCCTGCTGGCACCGCGGCCTCGCGATCCTGCCCGCCGGCGAGCGCTCCGTCCGGTTCCGCCCGCCGCTGATCTTCAGCGAGGAGAACGTCACGACGGCGGTCTCGACGTTCCGGGAGGTGCTGGTCGAGGAGCTTGCGCAGCGGAAGGTCGGCGTGGAAGCGGGAGCGACGGAGTAGGACTGCACGTTGCAAGAGTGCAAGAGTGCAGGAGTGCAAGAGTCAGGAGGCCGCGGCCGTACCTTGCATCGTGCATTCTTGCATCCTGACTCCTGACTCCTGCGTCCTGACTCCTACCCCGCCTCCCATTCCACGGTCTTCGCCACGGCCTCGCGCAGCGGGATTGGCTCGAGGTGGCCGAAGGTCCCGGTGTACTTGGAGCCGTCGAGGATCCAGGGGTGCTCGAACTGGTGGAGCACCTCGAGGATCTCCCGCATGTCGCGGCTGAAGAGCGCGACGATCCGCATCATCCAGCGGGGGTAGACCCCGAGCTTCGGCTCAGTGCCGGCGGCGGCGAAGGCCATCTCGATGAGCTCCCGGCCGGTGGGGGAGCCGTTGGGCGGGATATGCCAGATCTCGCCGGCCGCCCGGGGCGAGGTGCCCAGGGTGATGAGCCCGCGGGCGAAGTCGTCGACGTAGTTCAGGCTGTGGGGCTGGTCCAGGGCGCCGACCCAGCGGGCCTTCCGTCCTTCCACCACCGCGGGGAACACGAGCTGGCCGGCCATGGTGTTGGTGGCGCCCGGGCCGAAGAAATCGGACCCCCGGCCGATGGTCGCCCGGACCCGCCCGGCGGCGTGGGCCTCCAGCAGTGTGTCGGCCAGGCGGTTCCGGAGCCGGCCCTTCGCGCCCTCGGCCCGGCGCGGCGTATCCTCGGTGATGGGGCCGTCCACGGGCCCGTAGCCGTACAGGTTGTCGCAGTAGACCAGGGTGGCGTCCGCGGCTCCGGCGGCGGCGATGACGCTGTCCATGACTCCCGGCAGCGTCTCCGTCCAGCGGGGGTAGGGCACGTTCACGCAGTGGTAGACGACGACGGCGCCGGCGCACGCGTCCCGCGTCGCGGCCGGGTCCCCGGCGTCCGCGCGCGCGATCTCGGTGCCATCGGGCCAGTCGCCCTCGCCGCTCCGGGTCACCGCCCGGACGGGCTCGCCGCGCGCAGCCAGCTGGCGGACCACGGCCTGACCGGCGCCGCCGCCGGCGCCCAGCACCACGCTCGTCTCGCTCATGTCGATCTCCGCTCCGGCCGGGGCCCCGCGCTCACGGGCATTCCGCGCCCGCCACGGTGGTCGCCGGCAGCTCCGTGCCGGGCGTGCGGACCCGTACGTAATAATCGCGGTCCACGTCGGCGTCCGCGACCCGTTCGAGCCCGTGCTCCGCGGTCTGCCACTCCGCCGTGGGCCGGAGCCGGGTGCAGCCGTTCGGCGCCAGCCGGACGTCCACCGGCATGTCGAACCCGTCCACCGCGTCCGTCCACCGGTAGGCCAGCCGCCCGCTGTCGGGTCCGCCGTCCGGCCGGATCTCGAGGACGGGGATCGTGGCGGTGGTCAGGTACTGGCGGAAGACGGGGTCCAGGTCGATCCCGGCGCGGTCACTGATGTAGGCCTGGACCTGGTCGCCGGTGACGATGCTGTGCCGGAACGTGGACTGGAGCCCGCGCAGGATGTCGCGCCACGCGTCGTCGTCACCGACGATCTGGCGGATGGTGTGGAGCATGTTCCCGCCCTTGTAGTACATGTCGCCGGAGCCCTCGGCGTTCACGCCGTAGGCGGGGATGATGGGCACGTCGTTCTGGATCCGGGCCCGGGTGCCCCGGACGTAGCGGGCGCCGGCCGCGGCGTCGTGCAGGCACTCGACGTAGAGCGACTCGGCGTAGCTGCCGAAGCTCTCGTGGACCCACATGTCCGCCAGGTCGGCCGTGGTGATGCTGTTGCCCCACCACTCGTGGGCGGCCTCGTGGACGATGATGAAGTCCCATTCCAGCCCCAGCCCGGTCCCGGAGAGATCGACGCCCCGGTAGCCGTCGAGGTAGCCGTTCCCGTACGCGATGGCGCTCTGGTGCTCCATCCCCAGGTACGGCGTCTCGATCAGCTTGAAGCCGTCCCCGTAGAAGGGGTACGGGCCGAACCAGCGCTCGAAGCACGCGATCACCGACGGTGTCTGCGCGAACTGCTCCCGGGCCCGCTCCAGGTTCGGAGCCAGCGGCCAGTAGTCCAGCGTCAGCACGCCGGCCTCGCCCTCGATCACGTCCCCGAAGTGGGCGTACTCGGCGGCGTTGACCGCCACGTTGTAGTTGTTGATCGGGTTCGTGACGAACCACTCGAACGTGGTGGTCCCGTCCTGGTGGCTCCGGACGTCCCGGAGCCGGCCGTTGCTCACGTTCACCAGCGGGTCCGGGACGGTGATGGCGATCCGCTGGCTGTCCGGCTCGTCGGCCTGGGTGTCCTTCGCCGGCCACCACACGCTGGCACCGAGCCCCTGGTTGGCCGTGGCGATGAACGGCCGGCCCGCCGGGTCCGTCTTCCACGCGAAGCCGCCGTCCCACGGCGGATTGACCGCCACCCGGGGCCGACCGCCGTACCAGACGACGACGGTGTCGGTCCTGCCCACCGGTGCCGGGTCCGGCACGCTCACCCAGACCACGTTCACGTCCCGTCGGTGCTCGAGCCGGTCCCCGCGGCGGGTGATGCTGTCCACGGTCAGCGGCTGCTGGAGATCGATCTGCATGGTCCGGGGCGCACCCCGGACCGGGGCCGGCTCCGTCACCTCGAACACGATCCCCACCCGTCCGGCGATGCTGCTGTCCGCCGGCTCCACCGCCACGTGGAGGTCGTAGAACGTGACGTCCCACCAGCCCCGCTCGGGCCCGATGGAGCCCCGGAGCGTGTCCTGGCGGGTGTACTGCTGCGCAGTGGCGTCCGCCGCCAGTGCGGCGGTCAGGAGGGCGAGGACGAGGATCTGGCGTTTCATTGGCTGGCTGGTTCCTGATCCATACTCAGCAGCGCCGCGTACAGATCCATCCCGTACCACAGGTTGCCGATCCGCAGGTTCTCGTCGGGCGCGTGCTGATTGTTGTCGTGGTTGGCGATGGGCACGATCACGGCCGGGTGGCCGAGCCCGTCGGTGAACAGGTACAGCGGGAGCGAGCCGCCCAGCGCCGGCACCAGCAGCACGTCCGGCGCCGCCCGCCGGGCCGCGCCGATGACGTCGCGGACCACCGGCAGCGACATGTCGGTCCGGGCCGCCGGGTAGCCGCCCGCCCGGATCACCTTCGCGATCCGCCGGTGGGCGAGCCGCGTCTCCAGGTCCGGCTCCTCCCGGACGATGTGGTACCCCTGGCGGCGGATATGGGCCTCCACCAGCTCCTGCATGTGGACGGGGTCGTTGCCCTTGACCAGTCGGATCCCCAGCTCGGCCGTCGCCTCCGACGGGATCACGTTCCGGGTAAGCGGCCCCGTGCTGCCGCTGGCCAGTCCCTTCACCGTGAGCGATGGCAGCAGCAGCCGCTCCGCCAGCTCCGCGGGTGCGCCCTCCGGCCGCGCAAGCCCCAGCTCGGCGGCGAGCTCGGCGTCGGTGTCCGGGAGCGCGTCGAGTGCCGCCCGCTCCTCCCGTCCCAGCGGCGCGACGGTCTCGTAGAAGCCGTCGATGAGCACCCGGCCGTCGTCGGCCTTCATGCTCGCCAGCAGCCGGGCGAGCATCATCCCCGGCACCGGCGCCCAGTTGCCGTAATGGCCGCTGTGCAGCGAGCGCGTGGCGCCGTAGACCGTCACGCTGAGCCCGGTCACGCCCCGGACGCCGAACGTCAGCTGCGGGCGACCGCTGGTGTGGGTCGGCCCGTCGAGGAACAGCCACGCGTCCACGTCGGCGACCCGGTCCCGGTACCGCTCCAGGTACTCCCCGAGGTGCGGCGAGCCCGCCTCCTCTTCGCCCTCGAAGAAGAAGACCAGGTTCGACGTGGGGGTGAGCCCCTGCTCCCGGAACGCCTCGAGGACGGGGAAGAGGGCGCCGAGCGGGACCTTGTCATCGCTGGTGGACCGGGCGTAGATGCGCCAGTCGGGGTCGATGGCGTCGCCCGCCTCCGGCCACGGTCGCGGCTCGCCGGCGGGCATGGCGGCGGTGTACAGCGTCGGGTCCCAGGGGTCGTGGGTCCAGTGCGCGGGGTCCGCGGGCTGGCCGTCGTAGTGGACGTAGAGCGCCAGCGTGCGCTCCGCCCCCACATGCCATTCGCCGAACACCACCGGCGGCGCCCCCGGCACCGTCAGCAGCTCCGCGTCGACGCCGAGCCCGTCGAGCCGGTCCCTCAGATACTTCGCGTTCCGCCGGATACCCGACGAGTCCGAGGCGACGTTGGGAATGGCCAGCAGCTCCCGGTACTCCGCCAGGATCCGGGCGCCGTTCGCCTCCCGGTGGTCCGCCACTGCGTCCATGGCGGATTGCGCGACGAGGGCGCCCGGCCCCACAGCCGGGAGCGCGCAGCCCGCCAGTGCGGTAACGGTGACCAGAAGGGTGGCAGCTCTGGACAACGATTCCTCCCGGTTGGTGGGGTGGCGCCGGATCGGCGGTCGAGGACTGCACCAGTTCTCACCCACCCGGCGGCCCCTTGTCCGGCCCGACCGGCGTTTCCGGCCGCTCGTACTGCTCCTGCTCCTCGAGCTGCTGGAGCAGATACTCGACAGCGCGCTCGATGATCGGCTCGCGGCCGGCCGCGATCTCCTCGGGCCGGTCGATGACCTCGATGTCCGGCTCGACGCCCCGGCCTTCCACGGCCCACTCACCGTCCTCGTTCACGAACGCGAACGCCGGGATCGCGATGCTGCCGCCATCCACGAAGCCCGGGTTGCCGCTGATCCCCACGAGGCCGCCCCAGGTCCGGGTCCCGATGAGCGGGCCGAGCCCGAGCTCCTTGAAGTAGTAGGGGAACGCATCGCCGCCCGACGACGCCTGCCCGTTGATGAGCGTGGCCTTCGGGCCGGTGTGCACGATCCCCGGCTGGCTGTACAGGTCGATGTTGCGACGCGACCAGTAGTTCAGGATCGGCCGGTCGAGCATCAGCGCCATCTCCTCGGGGATGAACCCGCCGCCGTTGTAGCGGTCGTCCAGGATCAGCGCCGCCTTCCGGTGCAGGGGGCGGAACCCCTCGTAGAGCTCCCGGTGCCCGTCGAAGGCCGTATTCGGCAGGTGGATATACCCGACCCGTCCGCCGGACAGGCTGTCGACCAGCGCGGCGTTCTCGGCCACCCACTCCTGGTAGCGGAGCCCGAGCTCGCTCTCGACGGGGTCCACCTCGTAGGTCCGGGCGTCGCTCCCGTCGGCGTTCGCGCTGACCGTGACCCGCACGGTCCGGTCGAGCTTGTTGACCAGGAACCGGTACGGGTTGTCGGTCGTCCTGACGTCCTCGCCGTCGATCGCGATGAGCCAGTCGCCCTCCCGGACGTCGATCCCCGGCTCCGTCAGCGGCGACCGGAAGTTCTCGTGCCAGTTCTCGCCCGGGAAGATGTTGGCGATCCGGTACCGGTCGCCATCGGCGCGCAGCTCCGCGCCGAGCAGCGCCACCGGCACCCGGTCGGGCCCGGGCATCTCCGGCGACGAGTTCACGTACGCGTGCCCGACGTTCAGCTCGGCGATCAGCTCGGCCAGGATGAAGTCGAGGTCGGCCCGGTGGGCGACGTGATCCACGAGCGGGCGGTACTTCTCGTACATGGCCGGCCAGTCCACGCCGTGCATGCCGGGGTCGTAGAACCAGTCGCTCATGATCCGCCACGCGTCGTGGTAGATCTGGGCCCACTCCACCCGCGGGTCGATCCGCAGCTCCATCCCGTCCAGGTCGAGCACCGCGTCGGTGCTCTGGCCCGGCTTCACATCGACGATCCCGTAGTCGTCCCCGTTCCGGAAGATGAGCTTCGACCGGTCGCCGTTCACCGCGTACCCCTGGACCCGCTCGACCACCGGCTTTGCCGACCGGTCGTCCAGGCTGTAGAGGTGGACGGTGCCGTCGCTGAAATAGAGGAGCCCGCTGTCGGTGCCGGTCAGGCCGTAGTAGCTGCCCGGCTGCACGTCGGGGAGCGCCACGATCCGGTCGCCGAGCCCCTCCAGGTCGATCCGGACCGGTGTCCCGGACGACGACGCTCCTTCGCCGCCGCTGTCCTCGCCGCCGCTGTCCTCGCCGCCATCCCCGCCGGCGATGGCCGGCTCCTCGTCGCTCCGCGGCGGGAACGGGTGCGGCCCGTCCGCCTGCAGCGTCGCCGCGAAGATGCGGGCGTCGAATCCCCGGTCGCCGTAGTCGAAGTCGCGGGCCGAGACGAAGTAGAGGTAGCGGCCCTGGCGGTCGAATACCGGGTTGGACTCGTCGGTCATGTCGCCCGTGACCTTCGTGGCCCGGTCGGTCCCGAAGGAGTAGAGCCACACGGCGCTCATGGTGTTGGCGCTGGTCTTCGAGTACGTCAGCCAGCGGGAGTCCGGCGCCCAGTCGTAGTCGAAGAGGCGGCCGCCGGTGGTCCGGTCGACCTCCCGGATCGCGCCGCTCGACACCTCCACGGCACGGAGCCGGTTCCGCTGGTCCGACCACGCGATCCACTCCGAGTTCGGCGACCACTCCATCCGGTAGATCCAGCTCTCGCCGCCCGATGTCAGCTGCCGCGGCCCGCCACTCCCGTCGGCGGCGCGGACGTAGAGCTCGTACGCGCCGGTGGCGTCGGACAGGTACGCCAGCCACCGGCCGTCCGGCGACCACGTCACGTTCCGCTCCCGCTTCCCGGGCGTCTCGCTCAGGTTCCGGGTATTGCCGTGCTCGGCGGGGACGGTGAAGATCTCGCCGCGGGCGCCGAAGACCGCCCGGTTCCCGCTGGGCGACAGGTCGTAGGACTCCACGGCGTCGCCGACCTCCGTCCAGTACGGCATGGCGTACGGCCGGTCGCCGGGGACGGTGATCGACAGCTTCCGGGTGGAGCCGGCCTCCGGGTCGTAGTGCCAGATCCGGCCGCCGCTCTGGTAGACGATCCCGCCCTCGCCGCGGCTCGGCCACAGCACGTCGAAGTCTCCGTGGGATGTGACCTGCGAGAGCTCCTCGGCGCCGAGGTCGTAGCGCCAGAGGTTCAGCTTCCGGCCCTCGCCCCGGTCACTGACGAAGTAGACGGCGTCGCCGATCCACATGGGGAAATTGTCGGTGCCGGTGAAGTCCGTGATCCGCCGGGACGTGGACGCGTCCAGGTCGTAGAGCCAGACCTCCTGCTGCCGGCCGCCGGTGTACCGCTTCCAGTGTCGCCATTCCCGGCTCTTGATCGTGTACGCCAGCTTCGTCCCCGTCGGGTCGTACGTGGCGCCCGAGCCGCCCTCCGGGATCTCCAGCGGGACCTCGAGCCCGCCGTCCGGGTCGACCAGGTAGTACCGGCCCACCCGCTGGCCGAACGGCGTGCGGTTCGCCCGGACCAGGATGTGCTCGCCGTCCGGCGTCCAGTCCATGACCAGGTGGTCGTAGCCGCCCCGCGGCGGCATCGGCCCCACGTCCGGGTAGAACGTGAGCTGCCGGGGCTCGCCGCCCGACGACGGGACCACGTAGACCTGCCGGGTGCCCGCGTACTCGCCGCTGAACGCGATCCAGCGGCCGTCGGGGCTGAACTTCGCGAAGATCTCGAGTCCCTCGTGGCTCGTGAGCCGCGTGGCCTGCCCGCCCCGGACCGACGCCGTGTACAGGTCGCCCGCGTACGTGAAGACGACCCGGTCGCCGTGGATGTGCGGGAACCGCAGCAGCCGGGTGTCCTCCTGCTGCGCGGCGGCCGGTGCTACGGCCAGGACGAAGAAGAGCGCCGCGAGCGCGGCGGGGAAACGGTGTCTCATATCGTGCTCCGTTGGGTGCGACGGTCAGGCGCGACGGTCAGCAGCTCGTTCAGCGCGGCCGGGCGCGCGGCGACAACCTACCGCGCCCCCGGCCATCCCTCCAGTGGTGTAAGACGCGCGAGCGGGCCGGAGCGATGCTTGCACTCCGGTGCGACGGATCGCTTCACGGTTCCCGGCACCACGAGGAAGGCCGATGGACGAGCTGAAGGTCGGCGACCGGCTCCCGAAGCTCCGGCTCCCGCGGGCCGGGGACCCCGCGACCGTGCGTCCGCTCCGGGGTCCCGCCCGGGACGCGAGCGTGGTGGCCGTGCTCCACGACCCGACATGCGAGGCGTGCCGTGAGCTGGCCCGTTCCCTCGTCGATCTCGCACCGGACCTCGACGTCTGGGACGCCGCGGCCCGTGTCGTCGTCCCTGCAGCGGGCGAAACGCGGCGGGCCGTGCCGGCGGCCCGCGCGCTCCGGGAGCGGCTGGAGCCGGCCGTGGACGTGCTGGTGGACGTGGACCGGCAGCTGGTGGACCGGGTGGACACCTCCGACGGGCCCGCCCTCCTCATCGCCGACCGCTGGGGCCAGCTGTTCCACATACACGAGGCGGGTCGGACCCACGGCGCCATGGAGCCCCGGGAGCTGGTGGAATGGCTGAAGTACCTGGCCACCCAGTGCCCCGAATGAGGGGTGCTCGACCAGCCCGGGGCGGCTGGACGGAGCCCATAGCGCCAGGGGCCGCTCGACAGAACGGGACGCGGCGACACGTCGTACCTTCGGGAGCACTTCCGCCCGAGAATCCGACTGGAGCGACGATGACACACGCCGTGCGCGTCCCGATCCTCGCCGCACTGGGCCTGCTGGCCGCGTGCGGGATCGTCGAACCCGAGTCGTGGGACGACCGGCTGCTCGACCTGGAGCAGGCCCGGGCCCTGTGGGCTGGGACCGGCCTCGACAGCTACCGGTACGACTACTTCCAGGGCTGCTTCTGTGCCGCCCCGGTCGGCGACTTCGTGGTGACCGTCACCGACGGGGCGGTGACCGCCGCCGTGACCGACCCGGGCGGCGAGGCGGTGCCGGAGGCGACGCTGGCGGATCTGCACACCATGGAGGAGCTCTTCGACGTGGTCGCGACCGCGATCGAGCGCGAGGTCGACGGCTTCCGGGTCGACTATGACCCCGGGTACGGCTTTCCGACGCTGATCGACCTCGACCCGTACCGGCACGCCATCGACGACGAGCTGCGGATCGAGGCGGGCGATCTGGTCGCGCTGCCGTGAGCGGGCGGCCGGTCTACCGGGTGTCGTAGCGGGCGGGCTCCCCCAGCAGGAACGACAGGTCGGCGCCATCGTCGAACGCCTCGGGCTCCCGCCCGCGCCGGAAGAGGAGCCCGCCGGTCTCCCCGTGCAGCGTGAGCGTCGACCCCCGCCGCCGCAGCCACGCTCCCTCCCGGACGCCGAGCACCGGCACATCGTTCTCTTCCAGGAACTCGGCGATCCGCTGGGCCCGGGTCTCACCCATGTGGGTGGAGCCGGGGTCCGGGTCCTGATAGTGCGGATTGATCTGGAACGGGACCAGGCTGAACGCGTCGAACATCCGGGGCTCCACGATCGGCATGTCGTTGCTCGTCCGGATGGTGGGGCAGGACAGGTTGGTCCCCGCGCTGGAGCCGAGGTAGGCAAGCTCGCCCGCGGTGGCCCGGCGTCGAACGACCTCGATCAGCCTCAGCCGCTGGATCGCCTCCAGGAGACGGAACGTGTTCCCGCCGCCGACGAACAGCACCTCCGCGTCCTCCGCGGCCGCCCGGGCATCCACGGAATGGAGCCCCACGACCCGGGCGTCGAGGGACTCCAGCGCCTGCCGCACCTTCGCGGTATAGCCGTCGTGATCGGCGACGGCGAACGGCGCGAAGTGGACGGTCCGACGGCCGCCCAGGAACTCGGCGATGGCGTCCAGCGCGTGCTCCAGGAAGCCCATCCCGTGGAGCGACGAGTTGCTGAGGAGCAGGAGGTCGTGGCTCATGGCGTGTCTCGGTGTGCGGGAGCGTCGGGCGCAAGGTAGGCGACGCGGGCGTCGGCCGCATCCCGGCGGCGTCCGGCCACGCTCCACAGCACCGCTCGGGAACAGCGGAACCTCTCACCGCAGAACGCGCAGAATGCGCGGAAGGCCCCGCGGCGAAGCCCGAGGCCCGCCGGCGGGAAGCTCGGCTTCAGTCTCCGTGCTCCGTGCGTCCCCGATACCAGTTCCGTACCGGTGTGAGCTCGAAGAGCACCGCGCAGAGGGCGGTGAACAGCGCCACGCCCCCGAGGATCGCCACCATCCGGGCGTGGGGCTGTCCGAGGGCGACCCGGATGTCCCGGAGCTCCAGGAGCGTCCGGAGCCACTCCATGGCGCCGAGCCCGAGGATCAGCTGGAAGAGGCGGGGCACCCAGCGACGGCGGAGCCCGAGGAGCGGGATCAGCGCCACGAGGATCACCACCAGCGGCAGCCAGCCGGCCCGGAGGAAGTGGGCGGCGAGGATGAGCAGGGCGAGGGCGGTCGGGACCAGGGCGATGGCGGTCATGGCCGAAGGCTAGGCCGAGATCGGGGCCGTGTCCACCGGCCGGGGGTCCGGGGCGCTGGCGGGGCGCGGGTCGGCGGGCGGGGGTCGCGGCCCCCGCGTCTGTCGCGGGATCGGGCGGCGCCGTATACTGGCGCCTTTTGCCGGGGAACCCGGAAGGAGAGGTCGAAGTGTCGGAGCTGCCGCCGGACCCGCCGCAGGAGACCGCCGAACCGCAGGAGACCGCCGAGCCGCAGGAGGGCGGGTGGATGGATCGCGCGCTGTCGTTCATCGAGCGGGTCGGGAACGCGCTGCCCCACCCGGGGACGCTCTTCGCGCTCATGGCGCTGGGGGTGGTCGTCGCGTCCGCCATCACCGCCCAGTTCGACCTGGTGGTCACGCACCCGGGGACGGGCGAGCAGATCGCGCCGGTCAACCTGATGACGGTGGAAGGGCTCCACCTCATGCTCACCGAGATGGTCACCAACTTCACCGGGTTCGCGCCGCTCGGCACGGTGCTGGTGGCCATGCTGGGCATCGGGATCGCCGAGGGGAGCGGCCTCATCGGCGCGGCGCTCCGGCTGCTGGTCATCCGGGCGCCGGCCCGGCTTTTGACCTTCGTCATCGTCTTCGCGGGCGTGCTCTCGAACACGGCCAGCGAGATCGGCTACGTGCTCCTGGTCCCGCTCGCGGCGTCCATCTTCCTGGCCGCGGGCCGTCACCCGATCGCGGGGCTGGCGGCCGCGTTCGCCGGCGTGTCCGGCGGCTACAGCGCGAACCTGCTCCTGGGCACCATCGACCCGCTGCTCGCCGGGCTCAGCGAGGAGGCCGCCCGGATCATCGACCCGACGTACCAGGTCAACCCGGCGGCGAACTACTACTTCATGTTCATCTCCGTCCCGTTCATCGCGGCCATGGGCACGTGGGTCACGGAGAAGCTGATCGTGCCCCGGCTCGGGCTCTACACCGGCGATGAGAAGCCCGAGGAGCTCCGGGAGCTGACGCCCGAGGAGAGCCGGGGACTCCGGTGGGCGCTCTGGGCGACGATCCTGGTCACGGCGCTGCTGGTCTGGTCGGCGCTGCCGCTGGACTCGGCGGTGCCCGGCGCCGGCTGGCTGCGGGACCCGGAGACCGGTGCGCTGCTCCGGTCGCCGTTCATGAGCTCCATCGTGGCCATGATCTTCCTGGTGGGCGCCATCACCGGGATCGCCTACGGGATCGGCGCCGGGACCTACACGAGCGACTCCCAGGTGATGGACGGGATGGGGAAGGCGATGGAGACACTCGGCCTCTACATGGTCCTGGTCTTCTTCGCCGCCCAGTTCGTGGCGTACTTCAACTGGACGAACCTCGGGCTGATCGTGGCGGTGAAGGGGGCGGAGCTGCTCCAGGCCAGCGGCCTCGGCCCGATCCCGCTGCTCCTGACGTTCGTGCTGGTCAGCGGGTTCATCAACCTGTTCATGGGCAGCGCATCGGCGAAATGGGCGATCATGGCGCCCGTCTTCATCCCGATGCTCATGATCCTCGGCTACTCGCCGGAGCTGACCCAGGTGGCGTACCGGATCGGCGACAGCACCACGAACATCATCTCGCCGATGATGACCTACTTCGCCCTGATCGTCGCGTTCGTCGAGCGCTACGACCCGAAGGCGGGGATCGGGACCGTGATCGCGACCATGCTGCCGTACACGATCGCGTTCCTCGTCGTCTGGATGATCCTGCTCGTGGTGTTCCTGGTGTTCAACCTGCCGGTCGGGCCGGGGTCGCCCATGTTCATCCCCGTGCCGGGGGGTTGATCGAGGATCGAGTTCGGGGGGTGGCGAAACCTGGGGCGGGGAGGGATCGTACAGGGGACGGCAGTGGGCGACGGGCCTCCGTGCCCTGTGCCGGCTGGATCGCTCACCGAACGCTCATGAACTCCAGGACGACGACGATGCCGCACTTCCCCGGCCGTGCCCCGACCTCCGTCCTCGTCGGAATCCTATTCCTGCTGGCGGCCGCGCCGCTGGCCGGTCCGCTGCCCGCCGGCGCCCAGACGGCGGCGGACGACCGCTTCCCGACACTGGCGCCCGACGCGATCGTCGGGACCGGCGCGCTCCAGGACTGCATGGAGGATGGCGTCCGCTGCGGCGTCTTCCGGGTGTGGGAGAATCGGGACGCGGCCGCGGGCCGCACGCTCGACATCCACTTCCTGGTCATCGAGGCGCTGGACCACGAGGCCCGGACCAACGACCCGATCACCTTCTTCAACGGCGGCCCCGGCGTCCGGTCGATCCCGCCGGCCGACGAGGAGATCGGGATGAGCTACGGCCCGCTCCGTCGGACCCACGACATCCTGCTGGTGGACCTGCGGGGCATCGGGCTGTCCGGTGCACTGAGATGCGATGTCCCGTACCCCCGCGGGTTCGAGTCCCGGTTCGGAACCATCTTCGCCACCGACCACATCGCCGCGTGTCGCGACACGCTGTCCCGGCGCGCGGACCTGACCCGGTACACCACGCCGATCAGCGTGGATGACCTGGAGGGGCTGCGCCGCTGGCTCCGGTACGGCCCCATGAACCTCTTCGGCGGGTCGTACGGTTCGCGCGTGGCACAGGCGTACATGCGGCAGTACCCGGGGTCCGTCCGCACCGCGATCCTGAACGGCGTCACGCCGGTCTCCGAGCCCGGCTACGTCCGCACTTCGCCGAACCTGCAGCGGGCGCTCGATGAGGTCATCGCCCAGTGCGAGGCCCAGGCGGCGTGCGCCGCCGCGTACCCGGACCTCGACGGCATGGTGGAGGCCGCGTTCGACCGCTTCGACGACGGCCCCGTCGCCGTGCAGCTGAGTGACGGCCGGATCGTCCCGTTCCACGCCGCCGATCTGGGCTATGCGATGCGCGGGCTCCTCTACGGCCGGTCCGCCGAGGTCCCGTACCGGATCGCACAGGCCGCCGCCGGTGACCTCGGCGAGCTCGCCGACTACTACGTCGAACGCACCGCGTGGGTCGCCTCCAGCGACGACACCTCCGCCGGGAACCACTTCTCCGTGATCTGCGCCGAGGACATCGACCCCACGACCGGGGAAGAGGCCCGCGCCGCCGCACGGGGCACCTTCCTCCGGGGCCACGTGTTCGACAGCTACCGCGCGGCGTGCGACGTCTGGCCCGAGGCACCGCTCCCCGCCGACTTCTTCGAGCCCGTGCGCTCCGATGTCCCCACGCTCCTCCTCTCCGGCGGCCGCGACCCGGTCACGCCGCCGGCGGGCGCGGCGAAAGTGGCGGAAGGGCTGACCCACGACGTGAACGTGGTGGTCCCCAATGCCGGCCACGGCGTCTTCGGGCCGTGCGTGCTCGGGATGATCATGCGCCTGATCGATGACGGCAGTGTGGCGAACGTCGACACGTCGTGCGTGAGCGAGGCACCGGCCACGGAGTTCCGCCTGCCGTAACCTCGACGGCCTCGGCGGCGCTGCGGCACTGGCGGGGGCCCGGCCCGGGCGCGGAAGCCCTGATCGAGCCTCGCCCTCGAACTCGATCCTCCCGTTGCGGCACCGGCCGCTGTACAGGCACTTTGGTCGTGCCCCGACCCCGCCTCATGCCTCCACCTCGGAGAACACGATGCACGGTACCCTCGAATGGCCCCTCCGGACGTGGACCCGGGCGGCTCTCATCCCGATCCTCCTCGCCCTTGCCACCCTCGCCGCCGCTCGGCGAGGGCGGGATCGGGCTCGACGGCCACGAGTGGCCGTACCTGGTGAAGGGCAGCGACCTGCCGCTCCGGCCGGGCATGACGTCCAGCGACGAGCGGGGCATCTATCAGTCCGGATGATCCGGCACCGGGGCGCGGCGTGACCGAATGGTTCCAGGGGCTCGACCCCATCGTACAGGCGCTGCTGGCCGGGACGTTCACCTGGTCCGTCACCGCCGCCGGCGCCGCCGTGGTCCTCCTCTACCGCGGCTTCTCCCGGGGGCTCCTCGACTCCATGCTCGGGTTCGCCGCCGGCGTCATGATCGCCGCCAGCTTCTTCTCCCTCCTCCTGCCCGCCATCGAGATGGCCGAGACGACCGGGACCCCGCCATGGGTCCCCGTCACCGTCGGTTTCATCGCCGGCGCCGTCTTCCTCCGCGCCGCCGATGCCGTCCTGCCCCACCTCCACCCGTTCCTCCCCATGGACCAGGCGGAAGGGGTGACCACCGGGTGGCAGCGCGCCACCCTCCTCGTCCTCGCCATCACGCTGCACAACATCCCCGAGGGCCTCGCCGTCGGCGTCGCCTTCGCCGCCGCCCATATCGACCTCGTCGGGGGCGCCTCCTTTGCCGGCGCCATCGCCCTCGCCGTCGGTATCGGGCTCCAGAACTTCCCCGAGGGCGCCGCCGTCTCCATGCCCCTCCGCCAGAGCGGCGTCTCCCGCGCAAAGAGCCTCTGGTACGGGCAGCTCTCCGCCGTGGTCGAGCCGATCGCCGCCGCGCTCGGCGCCGCCGCCGTCCTCTTCGTCCGACCGCTCCTCCCCTACGCCCTCGCCTTCGCCGCCGGCGCCATGATCTTCGTCGTGGTCGAGGAGCTCATCCCCGGCTCCCAGCAGGAAGGCCGCACCGACCTCGCCACCTCCGCCACCATCCTCGGCTTCGCCATCATGATGCTGCTGGATGTCGCGCTGGGGTGACCAGCGCAGGACATTCCCACCCCCGTCCGATTACTCCTCCAGCCACCGGTCCAGCCAGTCGTAGATCGTGTTCCACCACACGATGGCGTTGGACGGCCGGAGCACGAAGTGGCCCTCGTCGGGGAAGACGAGGAGCCGGGCGGGCACGGCCCGCCGTCGCAGCGCCGTGAACGCGGCGAGCCCCTGCTCCAGCGGGACGCGGAAATCCTGCGCGCCGTGGATGATGAGCATCGGCGTGTCCCACTCGGTCACGAACGCGGCGGGGTTCCACCGGTCGTACGCGTCGGAGCCCTCCCACGGCGGGCCGCCGAACTCCCATTCCGGGAACCAGAGCTCCTCGGTCGCATAATACATCGACCGCAGATCGAAGAGCCCGTCGTGGTTGACGATGGTGACGAACCGGTCCGTGTGCCCCTGGAACCAGTTCATCATGTACCCGCCGTACGACGCGCCGGCGGCGGCCACCCGGCTCTCGTCCAGGAACCGGTACGTGGCCAGCGCGTGGTCGAGCCCGCTCATCAGGTCCTCGAAGACGCGGCCGCCCCAGTCCATGGTGATCTCGTCGGTGAACTCCTGGCCGTAGCCGGTGCTGCCCCGGGGGTTGATCGCCACCACCACGTAGCCGGGCGCCGCGAACATGTTGTAGTTCCACCGGTAGTGGAAGTTGTCCGTCCACGCGCCCTGCGGCCCGCCGTGGACCAGGAAGACCACCGGCCACGCCTCGGCGGGGTCGAAGTCCGGCGGCTTGACCAGGAACCCCTGGACCCGGTCGCCCTCGGCGCCCTCGAACCAGAACGGCTCGATCGGCTGGAGCTGGAGCGCGTCCAGCAGCGGCTGGTTCGTCCGCGACAGCTGCTCCCGCACGCCGCCGTCGCCGTCCAGCGCGAACAGCTCCGCCGGCACGTGGGCCTCCTGCCGGGCGACGACGAGCCCGTCACCCGCCAGCGCGAACGCGCCGTCGTAGGCGCCGTCGGTGATCGGCGTGATGTCGCCGGGGCGGCCGTCCGCGCCGAGCTCGAGCCGGTAGACCCGGACCCACAGCTCGTCCTGTGCGTTGAACCAGATCGCGCGGCTGTCCGGCGCCCACTCGAACGACCGGACCGACCGATCGAACCGGGGCGTCAGCTCCGTGTGCGTGTCCGCCTCCCGGTCGTAGAGCACGAGCGCCGTCCGGTCGGCCTCGAACCCCGGCCGCTCCTGGGCCAGGTACGCGATCCAGCGGCCGTCGGGCGAGTACTGGGGCGCCACGTCGTTCCCATCGCTCTCCGTCAGCAGCGTCGGCTCCCCGCCGCCCGTGGACACGAGCCAGACGTCGTTCCCGGTCCCGACGGCCGTCGAAACGTCGGTGTTCCGGACGAATGCCAGCTCGGTCCCGTCGGGGCTCATGTCGTAGTCCTGGAACCCGCCCAGTCCGATCGGCGGCGTGTCGTACGCGCCCGGGGTCAGGTCCCGCGCCTCGCCGGTCTCCGGGTCGGCCACGAAGACGTGGCTCCGCATCCCGTCCTCCCACGTGTCCCAGTGCCGGTACATCAGCTCATCGTAGATCCGGGCGCTGGCATTGGAGTCGGACAGGCGACGCATCCGCGCGGCCAGCGAGTCGCCCTCGGGCCACACCTCGCTGGTGAACGCGATCAGCGAGCCGTCCTCGGCCCAGACCGGCCCGCCCGCACCGCCCTCCACGGAGGTCAGCTGCCGGGGCTCACCGCCCTCGACGGGGAGGAGCCAGATCTGGCGGCCATCGTCGCTGCGAGCGCTGACGAACGCGATCGACCGGCCGTCCGGTGACCATGCCGGCGAGCTGCTGGACGCGTCGCCGAACGTGAGCTGCCGGGGCGTGCCGCCGGCGGCCGGTACGAGCCAGAGCTGGGTCGTGCCCCGGTCGGTCTCCAGGTCGTACCGCGTGACCGTGTAGACCACGTGCTGGCCGTCGGGGCTGACGACCGGGCTTCCGACACGGCCCATGGCCCAGAGGTCCTCCGGGGTCATGGGTCGCTGGGCCGGCAGGGTGGCAGCGGTCACGGCGATGGCCGCGGCGGCAAGAAGCGCCGGGCGGAACCGGCGGAGTGAGCGAGCGGACGGGAACGGGCTCCTCATGGTGCACCTCGCACGGTGTCGGCGGGCGGGACTCGTGTGTCGACTGGATTCTATCCGTCCATGCGGCCGGAGGCCAGACGAGGGAGGCGCCGACACGGTGTGGAACGACGGAAGGGGGCGACCCGCTGCGAGCTGTCCTCGCCGGGTCGCCCCCTCCTCATCGTTCCTCGGACGCTGTCAGCGGGCTGCCGGAGCCGGCCGCCCGGGCCGGAGCGCCGCCGCCGACCCTACTCGGGCCCGAACTCCGACGGTTTGCCGGGAAGCCGGTTGTTCAGGTCCTCGCAGGACCCCTCGTAGCCCACGGGGTGGTAGTGCAGGCAGTCGGGGCACGATTCCCAGGCCTGGTCCTTCTCCCGGGCCGCGCGGGCCACCTTGTTCCAGTGCTTCTCCCGTTCGGTCAGCGTGGTCAAGCCCATATCGCTCCTCTTCTTTGGATTCGTTCGTGGCAGAGTTGTACTCGTACGCCGGACCCGCGCAAAGGGTCCGAACGGCGCGGATCAACCGTCGGACCGCCCGCCCCGGTCGAAGCGCTCGACCCGGAGGAGGACCCGGTCGCCCACGCGGAGGGTGGAGACGACGAGGTCGACATCCGCCAGCCCCGGGTCCTCGACCACCCGGAGCGTGGCCGGGATACTGAGCTGTGGCTCACCGGACAGGTACGTGCTGGCCACCGCCTGACGGATCGTACAGCCGGAGCAGTGGATCGTCTTGCTGCAGCCGCCGGGCTGGTGGGCGTGCTCGCAGTCGAACACCAGGCCCGTCCGCTCACCCAGCACCTCACCGGCCGGCAGCCCGAGCAGCTCCAGCGCCGCACGGTTGACCATCCCGATGGTATGCTCGTCGTCCAACAGCATCACGGGCTCCGCCAGCGACTCGAGGAACTCGGACACCGGGATCCGGGTGTCCTCACCCAGCCGGTCATGACAGCCGGGACAGATCCCGTGGCTCACCTCGGCGTCGGCCTCATGGGTGACGCCCGGCTCGTCGAGGCTGGCGCCGCACCAGGCGCAGAGTCGTCGCATCCGACCCGCCTCAGCCCCGAACGTCGGCGCGGTGGCCGAGCGCCACCAGGCCGTCAGTCCCGGGCATCCCGGAGGTCGGAGCGCAGCTCACGGGCGACCCGGTCGGCGACGAAATCGGTCAAACGCCTCAGGATCGTCTCGAAGTCGTCGACGGAGACACTGCTCAGCGCGCCCGCCGTGACCACGTCGCCGAGGGCATCCGTGGACCCGCTCACCCCGGGAGTGAGCCGGTCACGACCGTTGACATCGGCGTCCCAGATCTCGCGGCCCGTGCGCCCGTCCAGCAGGACCACCTCGGCACGGACCACCAGATAGGCCGCGTCCCGGCCCGCGTCGAGGCCCATGTCGCGGACGTCGACCTCGAGCAGGTAGTCCGCCTCGGACTCGTCCTCCACGGCACGCGTCCCCAGGTACCGACTCGCCCGCTCCAGCGTGCGCCCGGCCATCCCTTCCGCCAGGTCCAGCCGCGACGCGGCGCTGTCCAGCCGCGCCTGCGCCCGCCGGGCCTCCACCTCCCGCGCGACCCGCCCGCCCGCCGACACCACCACCTCCAGCGGGTTGTCGCCCTCCACGTCGTACCCGCCCGTCCACAGCTCCGGTGCCGGGGCCGTGTAGTAGACCACCGCCAGACTCCGATCCGCGAAGTCATAGTCCGCCAGGTGGTGCCCGCCGCACCCCTGCAGCGCCAGCACCACCAGGACCGTGATGCCCGCCAGGACGCTCCGGATCCACATCATGCGTATCCCATCCATGTCTGCCTCCCTCTCCCCCCTCTACAGTCAGCCGCGCCCCAGGGGTCCCCACCAACCTACACCCCGCCCCCTATCCGCGCCCACTCCGCCACCCAACCCCCCGTGTGCCATGTGCCGTGCGCCGCGTGCAACGTGCCCGTGCATTGTGCACCGTGCATCCTGACTCCTGACTCCTGACTCCTGACTCCTGACTCCTGACTCCTGACTCCTACTCCGTCCTCCTTCTCCCCACACCCGTTACAGGCATCTCCCGATTGCGGAACCCCGCCCATCGGGTTGTCATACACCCCTGCGACCACTCTCACGACCCGAGGAGACTCCCATGCCTGTCACCCTCACGGTCAACGGCCAGCGCCGGACCGTCGATGTCCCGCCCGACACCCCGCTGCTCTGGGTGCTCCGGGACGAGCTCGAGCTGAAGGGGACCAAGTACTCGTGCGGCGTTTCGGTGTGCGGCGCGTGCACGGTGGACGTGGACGGCACGGCCACCCGGGCGTGCGTGACGCCGGTATCGGCGGTCGGCAACCGGCGCGTCACTACCGTCGAGGGGCTGGGGGCCGACCGACTGCACG
This sequence comes from Candidatus Longimicrobiales bacterium M2_2A_002, assembly GCA_051418035.1. Classification (GTDB taxonomy): domain Bacteria; phylum Gemmatimonadota; class Gemmatimonadetes; order Longimicrobiales; family RSA9; genus JAWVYT01. The sequence goes on along the minus strand of JBPRGE010000140.1, from coordinate 7,710 downwards.
TGCTCCAGCGGGTCTGGATCGAGGAGGAGGTGCCCCAGTGCGGGTACTGCCAGCCGGGGATGCTGATGCAGGCGGCGCTCCTGCTGGAACGGAGCCCCGACCCGACGGACGAGGAGATCGATCGGCAGATGTCGGGCAACCTCTGTCGGTGCGGAACGTACTCGCGGATCCGGCGGGCGATCCGGCGGGCGGCGGAGGAGGCGAGCAATGGCTGAGGGCACGGTATCCCGGCGGGATTTCCTGCTGACGAGCGCGAAGGGCGGTGCGGCGCTGGTGATCGCGGTCCACCTGCCCGCGCGGGACCTGTTCGCCCGGGAGGCGCGGGGCGACGGGTTCCACCCGGCGGCGTGGATCCGGATCGACACGGACGGGATCGTGGAAGTGGTGGTCGACGAGGCGGAGCTGGGTCAGGGTGTGCTGACGAGCCTGCCGATGATCGTGGCGGAGGAGCTGGGCGCCGACTGGTCGAAGGTGCGGCCCCTGAAGCCGCCCAGTGACCCCAGCTCGTGGGTCCGGACCATCTCCACCGGTGGCAGCACCAGTACGCGCCTGGCGTGGGACCCGCTCCGGAAGGCTGGCGCATCCGCCCGTGAGATGCTCCGCGAGGCCGCGGCCCGGGAGTGGGGCGTGCCGGTGGGCGAGACGCGCGTCGAGGAAGGCCACGTCGTCCATGACGGCTCCGGTCGCCGGACCGGGTTCGGATCACTGGTGGAAGCGGCCGCGTCGCTGCCGGTCCCCGAGGACCCGCCGCTCAAGGACCCGTCGGAGTACACCATCGTCGGGAAGCAGAAGCCCCGCTTCGACATGCCCGAGAAGGTGGATGGCACCGCGGTCTTCGGGTTCGACGTGGCGATGGACGGGATGAAGGTGGCGAGCGTGGAGCAGGCGCCGGCGTTCGGCGCGTCGGTCGAGTCGTTCGACGACGCGGCGGCCCGCCGGGTCGCCGGCGTGATCGACGTGTTCCGGGTGCCCCAGGGCGTGGCGGTGGTCGCCGAGAACACGTGGGCGGCGCTCCAGGGCCGCGAGGCCCTCCGCGTGGAGTGGGACACCCGCTCCGCCCGCGGCCTCTCCTCGAGCGCGCTGCTCGAGGAGTTCGAGGGGCTCATGGACCGGAGCGGGCGCGTGGAGGAGGAGCACGGGACCGTCGAGGAGGCGCTCGGCGACGACCCGATCACGGCCGACTTCCGGCTCCCGTTCCTCGACCACGCGCCGATGGAGCCGATGAACGCCGTGGCCCGCGTGGACGGGAACGGCGTGGAGGTGTGGGCGCCGACGCAGGTGGCGACCGCCGCACAGCAGGCGGCGGCCCGGGTCGCCGGCGTGGAGCCCGGCGACGTCGTGCTGAACTGGGTCTACCCCGGCGGCGGGTTCGGCCGCCGGCTCCAGACGGATGACGTGCAGCTGGCCGTGGAGGTGGCCAAACGCGTCGACGGCCCCGTCCAGGTGGTCTGGACGCGGGAGGACTCGATCCGACACGGTGCCTACCGTCCGCTCACGTACCACCGGCTGCGCGGCTCGATCAACGGTCGGTCCATCGCCGGCTGGCACCACCGGGTCGCGGGGGCCGGGAGCCACGGGCTGGTGGTGCCGGGCGCCGGGAACCCGCCGTACCGCATCCCGAACTTCCGGGCCGACTATCATCTGAAGCAGACGGCCGTGCCCGTCGGTGCGTGGCGCTCCGTGAGCTACACCCACATGGGGTTCGTAGTCGAGAGCTTCATCGACATGCTGGCCCACGCCGCGGGCGCGGACCCGTACCGCTTCCGCCGGGCCCACATGACGGAGCCGAAGCTGCTGGCCGCCATGGACCTGGCTGCCGAGAAGGCCGGCTGGGACGAGGGCGCGCCGGAGGGCCGGACGCTCGGGATCGCGGCGGTGTCGTCGTTCTCGTCCCACGCCGCGGAGGTCGCCGAGGTCTCCGTCACCGACGGGCAGGTCCGCGTGCACAAGGTGACCGTCGGGGTCCACGTCGGGCGGGTCATCAATCCCGACACGCTCCGGGCCCAGGTCGAGAGCGCGGTCACGCTGGCGCTCGGCTTCACGCTCAAGCACGGCCTCACGATCCAGGATGGCGCCGTGATCGAGAGCAACTACACGGACTACCCGATCGTGCGGATCGACGAGATGCCGGAGGTCGAGCTCCACGTGGTGCCGAGCGAGGCGTCGCCCACGGGGATCGGCGAGCCGCCGGTCCCGCCGCTGGCCGCCGCGGTGGCGAATGCGGTCTTCGCAGCCACGGGTGTACGGGTCACCGAGCTGCCCATTACGCCGGACGCGCTGCAGGGCTAGCGTGCGGGCTTCATGAACCTGTTCTGCCGGCTCCTCTGGCTCCGGCTGGCCGGCCGGTTCCGGCCCCGCTCCGACCTGCTCGGGCCGATCCGGACGCCGTTCCGCGTCTGGCCCACCGACCTCGACGTGCTCCGGCACGTGAACAACGGCGTCTACCTCTCGCTCCTGGACGTGGCCCGCATGGACCTCCTGAACCGGGCCGGGCTCGCGAGCACGCTGAAGGAGCGGGGCTGGTTCCCGGTGGTCACAGCCGAGAGCATCGGGTTCAACCGCTCGCTCGAGCTCTTCCAGCGCTTCGACGTCGAGACCCGGATCCTGGGCTGGGACGACCTCGCGTTCTACCTCCACCAGTCCTTCATCCGCGACGACGACATCATCGCCTCCGCCCTCGTCGTGGGCCGCTTCCTCCGCCGCGAGGGCGGCTCCGTCCCCGCCCCGGAGGTCGCCGCCCTGGCCGGCCTCACCGAGTCGCCGCCGATCCCCGGCTGGGCCACCCGCCTCGGCGCCGACCAGGAGCGGCTGCGGAAGAACGCCCCCGGCGTCTGATCCCGCCCGGAAGCCGATCGGCCGGGTTCCCCACCCCCGGCACCGGTCCCTGACCCTGCCCACCCGACTGCGACCGGGGACCCGACCACGAATCCATGGCGTCCGATTTGCGGCCGTTCGGGGAACGCGAAGTCGAACGGGGCGTCACGCGTCCCATCCACCCCTGAACGGGAGGCAGAGCATGGCCGAGAGCGTCTACAAGGTGATCGAGCTCGTGGGCACCAGCGAGGAGTCGTGGGAGAAGGCCGCCGCGGCGGCGGTGAAGAAGGCCGCCGACAGTCTGGACGACCTGCGGATCGCCGAGGTCGTCGAGCAGGACCTCCAGATCGAGAGCGGCCAGATCCGGGCGTACCGGGCGAAGGTCAAGGTCAGCTTCCGGTACAAGGGCGGCTGACCCCAACGGTCGGAGGACCAGGCGGGTCCGGTGGTGGCCCGGTGGTGCGGATCGCGCTGCCGGGCCTCGTCGCAACCGCCACTGGCGGCGCCCGGGCTAGTCGTTCGCTCGGGGCTTCCGGATGATGCCACGGTGCTCCTGCCCGACCATGACCACCTCGATCGGGTCGTCGAAGTGGACGTGGCGGACGCACCCGTCCACGATCTCGGCGGGCTGCTCCATCAGCCAGTCCCAGCGGACCATTCCTTCCCCCCGGTCCTCGTTGACGGTGAAATAGCCGACATTGCACGAGGCCAGGTTCTGGAAGAAATGGGTCCCCTGTGAGGGGGTCACGCGGATGTCCCGGAGCCCGGCCTCCACGATGGCCACGGCGCCGGAGATGTCGTCCCAGCCGACGGGGATCCCCAGCTCGGGGTGGCTCGAGCCCCACCGTCCGACGCCGATCAGGACGTACGGCGTCCCCTCGGCGCCGAGGCGCGCGTTCAGCTTGCTCACGGCCGCGGCCGTGGCCCGGCTCTGGGACCGGTCGAAGCAGTCCCGGTCGATGACGAGCACGTCCCGGACGTTCTCCAGCCGGCCGTTGCCCAGCACCCACGGGCTCTCGACGATGAGGTTCTCCCATTCCACGTCGCCGATGTCCAGGTCCTCGAGCTCGCGGCTCGGGGCCAGCGGTCGGAGCTGGAGGAAGCCGAACTCCTTCGGCTCGCCCGGCGGCGGGGACAGGTTCACGGCGAACTCCACCTCCACCGGTGAGCTGGTGCCGGCCGCGCCGATGTCCAGCAGCTCCCCGATGATGTCGGCGAGCGGGAACGCCTCGTTCTTGAGGATCGGTGCGAAGGTGACCAGCCGGATCCCGGGCCGGGCGATCCCGTCGTATACGGCGTTGTTCTCCGGCGAGTAGGTCGAGCCCAGCGGCCCGAGCACGCCGTGCTCCTCGGCCTCGTCCAGGGTGAGGCGGGCGAGCCGGTCCCGGAGCGATGCGGGCCCGCCATCGCTGCCGAGCTGCAGCGCCCAGAACTCCCGCTGCGCGTTCTTCACCATGTCCTCGACGGACGAGAACTCCACGATATGGCGCGGGTGGGCGGGCGAGAACCGGATCGACGGCTCACCCTCCACCACCGTCCGTCCGAGGCCGAGCGCCACGGCCACGATCCCTTCCTCGGACTCGAGCGGGGGCGTCGGGTAGAAGTTGTAGGACCGGGCCACACCGGCGAAGTCGGGGTAGAGGTAATTGCCGTGACGGCTCCCCACCATCTTCTGGATGACCACGGCCATCTGCTCCTCCTCGAGGCGGTACGGCGTGGCCTTGAGGAACGCCTTCGTGTGCTGGGAGAAGGTGGAGGCGTAGACCCGCTTGATGGCCTCGATCAGCTGCTCGAGCCGGACCTCGGGATCCGGGTGGTCGTTCGACAGCATGAGCGTGTCGAAGATCCCGGCGAACGGCTGATGGGGCGAGTCCTCGAGGAGCGACGACGACCGGATCGCCAGCGGCGATGTCATCATCTTGAGGAACTCCCGGAGCTGGCCCCGGACCTCGTCGGGGAAGGGGGCCTCCCGGAACCGGCGCAGGAGCTCCTCGTCATCGTCCGAGCGCAGCGAGAAGTCCCGGAGGCCGTTGCTCTCGAGGAATCGCTCGAATACATCGGTGCCGAGGACCACGGCAGGCGGAACGCTGATCCGGATCCCCTCGAACTGGTCGGACAGGTGGGACCGGTCCAGCAGCCGGATCGCGAAGGCGAGACCCCGGGCCTTCCCGCCCAGCGACCCGCCGCCGATCCGGGCGATCCCCATGGTCGGGTCGAAGGTGGCCGGGTGGAAGTCGGCCACCGTCCCCCGGGTCCGCTCCCGCCGGAACTCGTCGATGGCCCGGATCACGCTGTCGCGCACGTCCTCCAGCGTGTCGAAGTCGGAGACCTTCCTGCGCCGGAGCTTCGTGGCCGGGTCGAACTCGGCCCGGGCCCGCAGCCAGCTCGAGAAGTCGTTCCGCACGCCGTGGTAGGCGATGCTCTCGGCGGGCACCGTCCGGAGCTTCTCCACCAGCTCCTTCAGGTTCCGCGCCCGATCCAGCTCCTCGCCGCTCGGGAGCCGGAACACGAAGTCGCCGAAGAAGAACTTGTCGACCAGGAGCTCCCGCAGCCGGGCCAGCATGTCCGGCGAACCCTTCAAGAGGAAGCTCGCGTTCAGCTCCTCGGCCAGCGACTCGTTCTCCTCGTAGCTCGACTGCAGCGCGATCGGGACGTCCGGCCGGGCCTCGCGGATCCGGGAGGCCAGCGTCGCGCCGGCGTCCGGGTCCCGTTTCCCGTCCCGGGGGAACTCGATGTCGCTGAATACCCCCAGCACGTCCTCCCGGAACCGGGAGAAGTACTCCCAGGCCTCCTCGTAGCTGCTGGCCAGCAGGATCTTCGGCCGGGCCCGCATCCGGAGCAGCTTCTGCGACAGGTTCAGCCCCTCGCTGATCACCTGCTGCGAGTGCTTCATCACCTCGGTGTAGATCACCGGCAGGAACGACGAGTAGTACCGGACGTTGTCCTCCACCACGATGACGACCGGGACCCCGACGTGCACGTCGTGCTCGACGTTCAGCTTGTCTTCGACGTACTTCACGATGGCGAGCAGGATCCGCACATCGCCCTGCCACAGGAAGCTCCGGTCGATGAGGGACATGTCCCGGCGCGTCCAGAATTCCTTCAGCTCGCGGTAGTCGTAGGCCAGGAGGACGACGGGCAGATCCACGCCCATCTCGCGGATCGAGCGGGCCAGCTCCACCGCGTCCATGTCGCCCACGTCCTGGGCCGTCAGCACCAGGTCGAAGCGACCGGGCTCCTCCAGCAGCTCCAGTGCCTCCGCGGCCGTCGGGACGTGGGTCAGCCGCGGTGCCTGGCTCAGATTCACGTCCAGGAACTTGGTCAGCAGGAGCTCGTTGATCTGGCCGTCCTCGGCCATGATGAACGACTCGTAGAAGCTGGATACGAAGAGGACGTTGCGGACCTGCTCCCGCATCAGCTCCTGGAAGCCACCCGCGCCACTGCCGTACCACTCGGCGTGCTCGAACGGCGTCGTGATGCTGCTCAATCCCCCTCCGATCCGGGATGCCGTGCGGCGCGGGACCCGCGATGGGCCCCGCGCCGCACGTCCTGCGAGATCAGTGGCTCAGACGATCCCCTGATCCAGCATGGCGTCGGCCACCTTCAGGAACCCGGCGATGTTCGCGCCGTGCACGTAGTTGCCCGGCGCGCCGAACCGCTCGGCGGCCGCGAGACACGTGTCGTGGATATCCTTCATGATCATCTGCAGCCGGTTGTCGACCTCTTCCCGCGTCCACCCGTACCGCATGCTGTTCTGCGCCATCTCCAGGCCGGACACGGCCACCCCGCCGGCATTGGCCGCCTTCCCCGGGCCGTAGAGGATCCCCGCGTCGAGGAAGGCCTCCACGCCCTCGGGCACCGTGGGCATGTTCGCGCCCTCACTGACCACGTACACCCCGTTGTCCAGCAGGTTCTGCGCGTCCGTCGCGTTGATCTCGTTCTGCGTCGCGCTGGGGAACGCGCAGTCGGCGTCGTGGTCCCACAGCGGGTTGTGGTCCGCGTCCGGGTCGGTCGGCATGTACACCACATCGGGGAATTTGTCTGCGTACTCCTTGATGCGGCCCCGCCGCTTGTTCTTCAGGTCCATGACGAACTGGAGCTTCTCGGTGTCGAAGCCGGCCTCGTCGTAGATGTACCCGCTGGAGTCCGACATGGTCACCACCCGGGCGTTCAGCTCGAGCAGCTTCTCCGTGGTGTACTGGGCGACGTTCCCGGAGCCGCTGACCAGGCACGTCTTCCCCTCCAGCGTCTCGTCGCGGGTCTTCAGCATGTTCATGGCGAAGTAGACGGCGCCGTACCCCGTGGCCTCCGGCCGGATCAGCGACCCGCCCCAGTTCAGTCCTTTCCCGGTGAGCACGCCGGTGAACTCGTTGGCGATCCGCTTGTACTGACCGAAGAGGTAGCCGACCTCGCGCCCGCCCACGCCGATGTCACCGGCGGGGACGTCGGTGTTCGGGCCGATGTGGCGGAAGAGCTCGCTCATGAAGCTCTGGCAGAAGCGCATGACCTCGGCGTCGCTCTAGCCCTTGGGGTCGAAGTCCGAGCCGCCCTTCCCCCCGCCCATGGGCAGGGTGGTCAGCGAGTTCTTGAAGACCTGCTCGAAGGCCAGGAACTTGAGCATCCCCAGCGTCACCGACGGGTGGAAGCGGAGCCCTCCCTTGTAGGGCCCGATGGCGCTGTTCATCTCGATCCGGAAGCCGCGGTTCACCTGGACGTCGCCGCGGTCGTCGATCCAGGGGACCCGGAACATCATGACCCGCTCGGGCTCGACCATCCGGTCGAGGATCTTCGCCTGGGCGTAGGCCGGGGTGGCTTCGATCACCGGGAGCACGCTCTCGGCGACCTCGCGGACGGCCTGGTGGAATTCCGGCTCGGAGGGGTTCTTCGCGATGACTC
>JBPRGE010000139.1:0-14161 GCA_051418035.1 Candidatus Longimicrobiales bacterium M2_2A_002 | reverse complement strand
GATCGGAGGTCGGCTCGGTCGGGTCGGTGGGCTCCCCGGCCCGCGGCGCTTCCTGCAACGTGCCTTCGAGATGAGGGTCCGCCATCGAACCGTCGCCCGTACCGAACACCTCGAGCGCCGCCACCGCCGCGATGACCACGGCCAGGATCACCCACTCCTTCCGCTTCATGGCGTGCCCCTCTCCGTTCCGTCCCTCACAGGACGAGATCCTGCCAGGAAGGGAAGGTGGCGAAGACGGCGGCCAGAACGGTGGCCGTCCACAGGGTGATCCGCATCGTCCGACGCACCCGCGGATCCGCGCACGCCTTGCCTGGCTCACACGCCTTCTGCTCTTCCCGGTGCAGCAGCCAGAAGCCCAGGATCAGGAACCCGCCGGTCGCCACGAGGAAGTACGGCCGCAGGGGTTCGAAGGTTGAGGCAAACCCTGCGCTCGACGCGCCGACCGCCACAGCCAGCACCGGTCCGGCGCAGCAAAGGGCCGATACGATTGCTGCGGCGACGCCACCGGTAGCGGGAGCGGCCGCCTTCAGCCACTCGTTCATTGCGACAGCGCCTCGCGGATCACCGCAGCGCTCGGCGCTCCGTCCGCCCGGCACGCCATGGCCGCGTTCCCGCCGTCCGCTCCCGTAACATCCTCGCCGTCCACCAGGACCGTGGGCGACCCGAATCGACGGAACCGCTCCGGGGTTTCCTCAGCCATCAGATCCCACTCCCGCCAAGGCGTGCCCGAACCACCGCCGCTCACGACCTCCTCCAGGTTCGCCCGCGCCTTTTCCGCGTTCGGGCAGCCGTCGAAGTACACCAACTCGATCGTGTGCTCTCCCATCATTCCTCCCATTCAGTGTCGGAGCCGTCTTCTAGAGCGTCGAGGATCGGACACTCGCCGGTCTGCTCGTTCGCCGCGCAGGCACGCACCAGGTCGCCGAGCACGGCCCGGATACGCTCCAGCTCCTGGATCCGGGCCTCGATGTCGGTGATCTTCGCCCGAGCCGTTGCCTCCACGTCCCCGCACGCGGCGGGGTCCGTTACCCGGAGATCAAGGAGCTCCTTGGTCTCGGCCAGCGTGAACCCGAGTTCCTTCGCCCGCAGGATGAACCGGACCCGGCGCACCGCGTCGGCGTCGTAGACCCGGTAGCCTCCCCCGGTGCGCGGAGGCTCCGGCAGGAGGCCTTCGCGCTCGTAGAACCGTACCGTCTCCACGCCCACGCCCGAAGCGTCGGCCAGCTCGCCGATGAACATTCCGTCCGGTCCCGTCTGTATCATCACACTGCAATATAAACTCCGTAGTATACTACAGAGTCAAGGGGCCTCCCTCGTTCATCAGGTTCCCTGGACGCCTCGGGTCAGCCCTTCTCGTGCCTTTTGAACCGCCCTGTGCTCAGGGGAATCACAAAACGCGGAAGTGGGCAATCCTCCCAGGAAGTGTGTCCCTTTACCCGTAAGTTCTCAGCCCCCTCCTCAGAGCCCTCGTATGCCGCGCGCTCACCGGGCGATCCGCCGGTGGATGTCGAGCCGCTCGAGTCGGACGTCTGGCACCCGGGGACAGACTCGCCCTCGCTGGTAGAGCTACTCGAGACAGCGTTGGATGAAGCCGCCTGGGATTCCTTCTCGCGGGGTTCGGCCATCCGCCGAGCGGGGCGCGAGGGTTTCGCTCGCGCCGTGTCCGTGGCGCTCGGCAACTGGGGATCGGAGTCGGCCGTACCCGTGCTGGTCGAAGCACTTTCGGACTCGTCGTCGTTGGTGCGGCGGCACGCTGCCTGGGCGCTCGGAGAGGTCGGTTCACCGGAAGCGAGGGAGGCGCTGGAGCAGCGCGCCGAATCGGAGTCGGACCCCTGGGTCTCGGAGGAGATCGCGTCCGCGGTCGGGAGCTGACTGCCTACGGGGAACTGCCGTGGACCGGGGATGTGCTTCGGGCTGGGGGTGGAGGCGGTGCTCCAATACGAGGGGTAAGGCCCGCCGGCGAAGGTCGGGCCGGCAGACGATGCCGATGAGGCTGCCAGGGGCGGTGGCCATGTTCTTCATGGCTCTGTCCGTGTCAGCGGCGTCTCACCGCACGGGCGACAAGGAACGCGGCGCGGGCGAGGAGGACGGTGCCGGCGATCGCGCCGACGGCCACGAGCGTGTGGACCTCGTTTCGGTACAGGTCTGCGCCGAGTGTGAGAACGGCGGCCGCACATCCGACCGTGCCCGCGATCGGCAGCACGAGGGTCCAGGATCGGAAGACACCGTGGGGTAGGGCGGTGGCATTTACCACCACGAATACGATTAGGAAGACGAGGCTGGAGAATACGGTGATCTGCCCGAGGTCGGCGGCGGCCTGTATGATGGCGGCGGCGACCGCGGTCAGGACAACGAAGACGATGGGGACGCCCCCGCTCTTCCACCGCGTCACGGTTTCCGGCATCTCGCCGTCGCGGGTGACGCGGAGGGCGAGGCGTGCGCAGGCGAAGATGGTGGCGTTGATGGCGGAAGCGGTGGAGAACACCGCGGCAACCAGCACGGCGGTGGTTCCGACCCGGCCCAGCAGGGGCTGGGCCGAGTAGGCCAGGACGGTCTCGGAGTGCCGGGCGATCACGGAATCGGTCAATGAGCCCGTGGTGGCGAACGCGATGAGCATGTAGATGGCCGTTACTACCGGGATGGAGATGTGGACGGCCCTCGGAAGGTTCCGGTGGTGGTCGGCGATGTCGTCGTAGTCGTAGGTCAGGAGCTGGAACCCTTCGTAGGCCACGAAGATGAGGGCCGCCGTGGTGATGGCGTCGGCACCGCCGCGCTCGAAGACGGGGAACGCCTGGTCAGGATCGACGGTGAGGAGTCCGGCCCCCGCCACCACCAGGAGGATCGCGACCTTGCCGTATACCAGGATGTCCTCGGTGATCCCGGACTCCCGGACGCCGACGAGGTTGAGCGCTGCCAGTGCGGCGATGATACAGGCTCCCAGGACAGCGCTGCCTGTATCACCGAGGCCGACCAGGCTGCCGCCGTAGGCCGCGAACGTATGGGCATACAGGGCGATGGTAAAGGTATAGCCGAGGAGGAGCAGCCAGGACAGCGTTCCGGCAGCGCCGCGCCCTACCAGCTCCTCGACGAAGCTGAAGCTCCCTCCGGGCTCGTCGAACGCCAGGGTCAGCCGACTGTAGGCCATGCCCGTAACGAGTGCGAGAATGCCGGCGAGACCGAAGGCGACGAAGGTGGCATTGCCGGCCTGGCGGACCCCTTCCCCCAGGACGGCGAAGATGCCTCCCCCGATCATCCCGCCCATGGCCATGGCGCATGCGTCAACGAGAGAGAGCTTCCCGTTCCGTTGATTCTCTTCGGGTCTGGACATGTCCGTGAAGGTGTGGGCCGAGCGGGTTGGAGAACAAGTCGTGGGCAGTTGAGGGCGGGGGCAGTACGCGCTACACTCTAGGCATGCGGAATCGTTTCTGCTGTTCGTGGCTCTCCGGGATTCTTGCGCTGTTGCTCCTGGGCCTATCCTGGCCGACCACCGGGCTGGATCGCTCCGGGGCGACGACCGTTGCGGACCGATTCTCGTCATCGAGTCTGTGGGCGAGCGGCCTGAACGGTCCGCTGACCGAGCTCGCCCTCGACGATTCCGAGAGGACCGGCCCTGACGGCTCTGTGCGCAGCGCCGCGGCGAGCTCGGCCCCGGCGAGCCACCGGCGGGAGGCCAGTCCGACCCCTGAAATGCTGTCGCCTCTGGTCCGCCAGGGGTTCCTTGCCCCGCCCGCCCGCGCGCCTCCTATCCTCTGCAGCTGACAACCGAAGATTGAACGCGGAGCGGCCCGAGGCCGCGTCCGCGCCTGTCCCGTCGTGGGTACGTCGGGGCAGGACAACTGCAGAGTACGCCCTCCACGATCACGGGGGCGCGACGAATGAGGACGGACGAATGACACCAGTGACGAGTGCGGTAATCGCCCTGCTTCAGGAACAGCATCTCACGCTCCACAGCGTGCTGGTCGGCATCCCCCATGACGCGGCAGCGATCGTGGTCTACCTTATCAGCGCAGGGGCGATCGGTTGGGTATTCAAAGCTGGGCTTGCGAAACCCGACCACGATGAGTCCGAGGACGACTGAGCCCACTTCGGGAGGGAGACATCGGCGAGGAGATGGCTGGGGCGCCCCAGCCCGCGATCGGTGACTACGCCGTCATAGGCGACTGCCGGACCGCGGCGCTGGTCTCCCGCGGCGGCTCCATCGACTGGTTTTGCGTACCCCGGTTCGACGGGGCGTCGGTTTTCGGTGCTCTGCTCGACCCGGCCGCGGGTCGGTTCAGCATCTCCCCGCGCGCTGTGGTCGAGTCATCGCGACGCTACATGCCGGACACGAACGTCCTGGAGACGACCTTCCGGTGCGAGGGCGGTACGATGCGGCTCATCGACACCATGACGGTGCCCCGCCACCCGGAGGACAGCCACGGGCTCTACCCGGACCACGAGATCCTCAGGCGGGTCGAGTGCGTGGCGGGCGAGGTGGAGGTGGAGGTGGTATGCGATCCGCGATTCGACTACGGGCGCAGGGTGCCGGCCGCCACGGACATGGGGAGCGCCGGCGTGCTGTTCGATGGCGGCGCGGAGGCCCTGGTCCTTGCTTCGGAGATTCCGCTTGCCCCACGGGACGGCGGGCCGGAGTGGACCGGTGTCGCCAGGCTGGAGGCCGGTGACGTGCGGTACCTCTCGGTGACCAGCGAGCACGCCGCCCCCGTGACGCTGGCCCCTCTCGGTGCGTCCGCGGAGGCACGCCTCGACGACACTGCGGGGTGGTGGCGGGAGTGGGTCGACCAGTGCACGTACGAGGGTGACTACCGGGACGCGGTGATCCGCAGCATGCTCACGCTGAAGCTCATGGCGTTTCCACCCTCCGGCGCCATCATCGCGGCGGTCACCACTTCATTGCCCGAGACGGCCGGGGGCAGCCGCAACTGGGACTACCGGTACTGCTGGCTGCGGGACGCGTCCATGACGCAGCAGGTCCTCCTCCACCTCGGCTTCCCCCGAGAGGCAGAGGCGTTCCTCGGCTGGCTGATCCACGCCACACGGTTGACGCGACCGGAGCTGCGGGTGCTCTACGATGTGTATGGCCGTACACCGGTCACGGAGACCGAGCTGAGCCACCTGTCCGGGTATCGCGGCGCTCGACCGGTCCGGGTGGGCAATGCCGCGGCCCGGCAGATCCAGCTCGACATCTACGGAGAGCTCCTCGCCGCGGCCCGGTCGTTCGTGGAGGAAGGGGGCCGCCTGGACAGCGCGGAAGCGGATCTCCTGGCCGACGTGGGCGAGACAGTGTGCCGGCGGTGGCGGGAGCGCGACCAGGGGATCTGGGAGGTGCGGGAGCCCCGTCGTCACTGGACGCTGTCGAAAGCCATGTGCTGGATCGCACTGGACGGCCTGCTCTGGCTGCACGACCACGGTCCGCTGCGGCTGCGACGGCCCCGGCAGGCGGTGGAGGCGGAGATGAATGAGATCCGGGCGGTCGTCGAACGTGAGGGTTGGGATGAATCGCTCGGCAGCTACGTGGCGTGGCTGGGTGGGGAGCACATCGATGCCGCACTCCTCCTGCTCGGAGTCACCGGTTACGACCCCCCGGACAGCGACCGGATGCGGAGCACGCTGCGCCGCGTCGACGAGGAGCTGGAGACGGGTGGGCTGCTCTACCGCTATCGCTACGACGATGGTCAGCCGGGCCGGGAAGGAGCGTTCGGGATCTGCACATTCTGGAAAGCGGAGCTCCTGGCTCGCCAGGGGCGAGTGGAGGAAGCGTGTCGGAGCTTCGAGCGCGCCTGCTCCTGTGCCAACGACGTCGGCCTGTTCGCCGAGGAGCTCGATCCCGGGTCGGGCGCGTTGATGGGCAACTTCCCCCAGGCGTTCACCCACATCGGCCTCGCCAGCGCCGCAAAGGAGATCGCCCGGGCCAGAGGGCGCCCCCCGGAGGCGGAGGCTCGGGCCCCGGAGTCGACTCAAGCGGTCATGCAGCAATGAACGTTCTGGAAGTCCTCGTCTGGGGTGGGATCGCCACGGTCTCGATGACCGCCGTGCTGGAGCTGGCCATGGCCATGGGGTGGACCCGGATGAGCCTGCCGTACATCCTGGGCACGGTCCTTACGTCGAACCGGCGGCTGGCCCCGCTGTTTGGGATGGGCCTGCATCTCGTGAACGGGCTCATCTTCGCGTTCGGCTACGCGCTAGCTTTCGAGAGCCTCGGGCGGGCGAACGGGTGGATCGGAGCGGCGCTGGGCGTGGTCCATACCGCCGCGATCCTGGTCATCATGCCGTTCGCCGCCGGTCTCCACCCCCGGATGGCCACCGAGCACGACGGTCCCGGGGCCCGCACGGCCCTTCAGCCGCCGGGGTTCTTCGCGTTGAACTACGGTCGCCGCACTCCTCTGTTCGGGCTCCTCGCGCACCTCCTCTACGGCGCGATCATGGGCTCGTTCTATCCGCTCGGTTGACGTGCGCGTCGCGGACCGGGATCACGCTGATCCTGCCATCAGGCTCGACGTAGGCCTTCTGGACCTGCTCCAGGGAGTCGACGCCTCGTTCTCGCAGCTTCTCCATGATGTCGGTTTCGGTGAGGAGCTCCTTGCGCGCGTGGCGCGTGTTTACGGCACCGTCCTCGACGATCGGGATCGGGTCCTGGCGCAGCAGGGTTCGCAGCGGCTTCACCCGGTACGCCAGGGCGTTCATCAGCTGGTCCCAGGAGATCAGGACCGTGGCGCTGACGATGGCGTCGCCCACCGTGAAATGGTCCCCCGTCAATCCCATCCGAACGGATGCCGCCAGCAACAGCAGCACGAGCAGATCGGTCACGCCGAATCGCCCGAGCTGCCGGGTCGGCATGACCCGCAGGAAGACCCAGAGAAACAGGTAGATCGCGCCACCCTGACCACGAGCTCTGCTATGGGGGCCCCCGGTACCAGGATGGGCGCCCATACATCCGGCCACCATTGCATCGTCTCCCTCCCATTGAGCGTACTCGCCGTGCGGCACATACGAGATGCGTGCAGGAACGATTCCTGTACCGTTGGGAGACACGACAGCTACGGAGAGGAGCGACAGGATGAAGCCAGAGACTCCGAATGGGGCACCCCTTGCCATCGGCGTGGATCTGGGCGGAACGAAGATCATGGCCGCCCTGGTCGGCTCCGACGGCGCGGTCAAGACGACCACGCGCCGCGAGACGGACGTGGACGGTGGGTTCGAGGGTGTGGCACGACAGATCGTCGACGCGGTGAACGGATGCCGCGCTGGTGTGGGCGGGACGGCTGTGGAGGCGGTCGGCGTGGGGGTGGCCGGTCAGGTGACGTCGGATACCGGCGTCGTCACGCGCGCACCCAACCTGTTTTGGGAGGACGCCCCGCTCGGATCGTTCCTAGCGGATGCGCTCGATCTCCCCGTGGCGGTGCTGAACGATGTGCGGGCGGCGGCGTGGGGCGAGTGGCGGCACGGTGCCGGCGGGGGATCTGAGGATGTAGCGGTTGTCTTCGTGGGCACGGGTGTCGGTGGCGGTGTGGTGAGCGGTGGCCGGATGCTCACCGGGTGCACGAACACGGCCGGGGAGCTGGGCCACATGACGGTGGTGGCGCACGGTCGGGAGTGCCGGTGCGGCAACCGGGGCTGCCTGGAGGCGTATGTGGGTGGTTGGGCGATCGCGGAGCGGGCACGCGAGGCGGTGGCGGCGTCGCCGAAGGAGGGGAAGGGGCTGGTGGAGCGGGCCGGAGGCGAGGACGCGATCACGGCCGAGACGGTCCATGAGGCCCGTGCCGACGGGGATCCGCTGGCCACGCGTCTGGTGGACGATACCGCCGAGTACCTGGCGGCCGGGTTGGTGGGCGTGGTGAACGCGTTCAACCCATGTCGGCTGGTGCTGGGCGGCGGGATCATAGACCACGCACCCTTCTACGTGGACCGGGTGCGGCAGCACGTGACCGCGCGGGCGCTGGCCGCCGGGACGCGAGAGCTGGACGTGACGGCGGCGGCGCTGGGTGATGAAGCGGGCGTGCTGGGCGCTGCTACGTTCGCCCGGAGGGGCCGCGCGAGCTCGACGGAGGGGACCGGACGGGGGTCGAGCGAATGACCGATCGTCGACCGAACGTGCTGTTCATGGACGTGGGCGGCGTGCTGCTCACCAACGGGTGGGACTCGGCTTCCCGGTCGCGGGCGGCGGCCCGTTTCGAGCTGGACCGCGACGCGATGGAGGCGCGCCACGAGGCGGTGTTGGAGCCGTTCGAAACGGCACGGATCACGGTGGACGACTACCTGGATCACGTGGTCTTCCACCGACCACGGGACTTCGACCGGTCCGCGTTCCGACGGTTCATGGAGGGCCAGTCCCGACCCCACGGCGACGCCATCGCCCTGGCCGCCCGGCTCGGCCGCGTTCCGGGGCTGGCCGTGGCCACCCTCAACAACGAGTCGCTGGTGTTGAACCGGTATCGGATCGAGACGTTCGGGCTGCGGCCGCTCTTCGTCGCCTTCTTCAGCTCCTGTTTCGTGGGGATCCGGAAGCCCAACCCCGACATCTACCGGCTGGCGGTCCGGGTGATGCAGGACGATCCGGATGCCTGCCTCTTCGTGGACGATCGAGACGAGAACGTGGAGGCGGCCCGCGGGACGGGACTCCCGACGTTGAAGTATCGTGGAGCCGACTGGCTGGAAGACGCGTTGACGTCCCGCGGCATCGAGATACCGCCGGAATGAGAGGTGACTGATGGAGATCGGGATGATCGGACTGGGACGCATGGGCGCGAACATGGCGGAGCGCCTGATCCGGGACGGGCACGGCGTGGTGGGCTACGATCCGGGCGAGGAGGCCCGGGACCGGGCCGAGAAGACGGGTGTCGTGACGGTGGAGGACGCCGTCCGGGTGCCGGGGGCGCTGGACCCACCCCGGGTGATCTGGATCATGGTTCCGGCCGGTGACGCGGTGGACGAGACGCTGGACGCGTTGCTCCCCGTCATCGGCGAGGGCGACGTGTTGGTGGACGGCGGGAACTCGTTCTACCGCGACACGCTGCGCCGGGGCGAGCGGGTGGCGGACGCCGGCGCGCACTATGTGGACGCCGGCACCAGCGGCGGCGTGTGGGGCCTCGAGGAGGGCTACAGCCTCATGGTGGGCGGACCCTATGCGGCCGTCGACCGGCTCCGCCCGGTCCTGGAGACGCTGGCGCCCGGCCCCGACAAGGGCTGGGGCCACGTAGGCCCCACCGGCGCGGGACACTTCGTGAAGATGGTCCACAACGGGATCGAGTACGGGATGATGCAGGCGTATGCCGAAGGGTTCGCCGTGCTGGAGTCGAAGGAGGTTTTCGACCTCGACCTGGCGCAGGTGGCGGAGATCTGGCGTTACGGCAGCGTGATCCGATCGTGGCTGCTGGACCTGACGGCCGCCGGGCTGGAAGACAACCCGGAGCTGGAAGGTGTCGCGCCCTGGGTCGACGACTCGGGCGAGGGGCGATGGACGGTGAAGGAGGCGATCGACCTCGACATCCCCGCGCCGGTCATCACGCTGGCGCTCCAGGCCCGGCTTCGCTCCCGCGTGCAGGACTCCTTCGCCGACCGGCTGCTGGCGGTTATGCGCAACCAGTTCGGCGGGCACGAGGTGAAGGAGGAGTAGATGGCCGAGGCCGCGATGGACCCGCACCTGTTCGTCATCATCGGCGCCACAGGCGATCTGACGGAGCGGAAGCTGCTCCCGGCGCTGGCCCGAGGCCTGGTCCGTGACCGGTCGGTCGAATCCGTCGTGCTCGGGCTGGCCCGCAGCACCGACATGGATGACGCCGGCTACCGGGAGTGGAGCCGCGAAGCGCTCGCTTCCGCGGGGGTGGAAGGCGACGCGATCGACGACTGGTGCGACGCGTGCGTCCACTACTCGCCGGTGGCGGAGGCCGGCGGGTCGTACGCGGACATCGCTGACCGGATCCGGGAGATCGAGGAGGAGCACGGGCTGCCCGGCAACCGCATCTTCTACCTGGCGCTGCCCCCCGGCGCGTTCCCCGACACCATCGGCGCGCTGGGTCGGGCGGGGCTGAACGACGGGCCGGGGTGGACGCGCCTGGTGATCGAGAAGCCGTTCGGCCGGGACCTGGAGTCGGCCCGGTCGCTGAACGACTGCGTCCACACGCACTTCAGTGAAGACCAGGTCTACCGGATGGACCACTACCTGGGCAAGGAGACCGTCCAGAACCTCCTGGTCTTCCGGTTCGCGAATCCCGTGTTCGAGAACGTCTGGAACCGCGAGCGTGTGGAGAGCGTCCAGATCACCGTGGCCGAGTCCATCGGCGTGGAGGAACGGGCCGGGTACTACGACAACGCCGGCGCGCTGCGCGACATGATCCAGAACCACGGGACCCAGCTACTGACGCTGGTGGCCATGGAGGAGCCCGCCGCGTTCGACGCCGACGCGATCCGGTCCGAAAAGGTGAAGGTGCTGCGGAGCATCGCGCCGGTCCAGCGGGAGGACGTGGTCCTGGGCCAGTACACCAGCGGGACGGTGGAGGGCAACGAGGTGCCCGGCTACCGGGAAGAGGACGGGGTGGCTGCGTCGTCGACCACCGAGACGTACGCGGCGCTGCGGATGGGCGTGGCCAACTGGCGGTGGCAGGGGGTGCCGTTCTACCTGCGGACGGGGAAGCGGATGGACCGACGGCTCACCCGGATCCGCATCCGGTTCCGGCGTCCGCCCGTGGAGATCTTCGAGCCGTTCCAGGAGACGTGCGGGATCACTGCCAACGTGCTGTCTCTCACCCTCCAGCCGGACGAAGGGTTCGACCTGGGCTTCGAGGTGAAACGGCCGGGCGACGGCGTACAGCTGACCAGCCAGCGGCTCCGCTTCCGTTACGCAGAGGCGTTCGAGCCGCTGCCCGACGCCTACGAGACGCTGCTGCGCGACGTGGTCCAGGGCGACCAGACACTCTTCGTCCACGCCGACGAGGCCGAGGCCGCGTGGCGCCTCTACGACCCCCTCCTCGAGCACAAGCCCGAGCCGCTCCCCTACTGGGCCGGGAGCTGGGGCCCTGACGAGGCCGACCGGTTAATGGAGGGCGACGAGGTGGGAGGCTGGGCCATCGAATGACCGGGCGAACGATCCGGGTGCTGCCCGACGCGGAAGCCGCCAGCCGGGCCGCGGCGGAGGAGGTGGCGGGTCGGATCCGGGTGGGCGTCCGGGAGCGCGGACGGTTCGCCATCGCCCTGGCGGGCGGCCGGACTCCTCGTCGCATGTACGAGCTGCTGGCCACCACCCACCACGACCTGCCGTGGGAGCGGGTCCGGGTCTACTGGGGAGACGAGCGGTGCGTCCCGCCGGACGATACCCGGAGCAACTACGGCATGGCCCGGGGCTCGCTGCTCGATCATGTGCCCGTGCCGGAGGAGGCCGTGCACCGGATCCGGGGCGAGCGGGGCGCGGAGGCCGCCGCGGCCGGGTACGGTCCGCTCATCGCCGCCGCCGAGACCCGGGACCTGGTCCTCCTCGGCGCAGGCGCGGACGGGCATACGGCCTCGCTCTTCCCCGGACAGCTGGAACGCGACGATGCCCGGTGGGCCCGGGGCGTCGTGGCACCGCCGGGCACCCAGCCGAGGGAGCGGGTCACCCTCACGCTTCGTGCGCTCAACGCGTTCACCGCGGCCCTGTTCCTGGTCACCGGGCCGGAGAAGCAGAGCGTGGTGGCGGCCGTCCGGGGCACACGGGACGCCCCCGGCGGATCGGACGACGATCCCGGCGGGGAGTATCCCGCACTCCGCGTCCGGCCGGATGGTGGCGCGCTCTGGATCATCGACCTGGCAGCGACCGGGGCGTAGTTGTGGCGCTCGCACCCAAACCCGTTACACATACGGGGCCGACGAATCAGGAGGCGCCACCGCCGTAAAGCCAAGCGGCGACTGACAGCGGATCGCCGCACGGGCCCGGTCCACGCCCCGGCGACCAGCCCACCGACCCCGTCCTCGTCCCTCCCTTACCGTTCGCCGCCCTGTCTCCAGGGGAATCTCAAGAACGAGTGAGTGGATAAATCTCCCAAGAGCACTGCCGGTTTACCCGTTTGATGCTCGTGGCGGGATCAGTCAGGCTCATGGTTGCCGACGCCGGCGGCTATTCTCTCCGTACACGCACGTTTTTGTCGTCGGGCGTCCACACTCGCGTCCACACCCCCTCGCGAGGGATGCTCGTGCGGTGACCATGACCCCCTTCGTTAGCCGGCCTCAACCGTGCCCACGTCGAATCCTCTGCCTCCAGCATGTCAGTAATCACTGACACAGCGATCACTGTCATTCATTTCGACAGCGTCTCATTACGGGGTGTGGACTTGCGTGATCAAGCCGTTGCTTGAGCCGCCGGAACTGACGCCGCGCGCATGGTTCACCTCCTGTTACCTCAAGAACGAAGTGAATTGAGCAGTTCAAAGCAGTGGCGGGTCCGTACCTATCCCCCTCTATCCCTTGCAGTTCGGCGACCCGTCGCGAGGGAAATCCGAATAATGCTGAGTCGACACATCAAGCAATCCGCCTGCCCCTGGAATAGCGCCAAGCTCGTGAAGATCACGAGCGAGCCCGATTACCGCCCGGACTGGCGGGAGGCGGAGGACCGGCCGGGCGTACCGGCTGGCCTGCCGGGGACGGAGTCGCCGTCGCTGGTGGAGCTGATGCGGATGACTCGGGAGGATTGGGACGCGTGGACCCGGGGCTCTGCTATCCGGCGGGCGGGGTATGCGGGGTTCAAGCGGAATGTCGCCGTTGCACTAGGGAACTGGCTGGCGTCGGTGGACGAGCCACCGGAAGAGGCGATGGCGGCGCTGCAGGAGGCGTTGGAGGATCCGGAGCGGCTGGTGCGGGAGCACGCGGAGTGGGCATTGGGGCGGGCAAGGCACGACGGTATCGGGTGAGTGGACGGCGCCTTGCGCGCTCCACCGATCGTGGCGACGGATGGGTCGGGAGCGGAGATGTCCCGTACGAAAGGTGCGGCGAGGATGTCCCGGACCTTCCGGCCGTCGTCGCCGGGTCAACGGGCGGAGACTTTGGGGCCGTCAGCCGACCCAAAGTTCCCTTCCGTTGGACTCGCAATACGCTGAACGGAAGCTTCGGGTCGCCCAGCGACCCGAAGCCTCCCCTCGTCGCTCCATGAGCCACGAACGCGGGGTTTGGGACGCAGGCACTGCTCAGGTCGGGGCCAGTCAGTCGGCCGGCTTCCGGTGCTGAGCCTCTGGGCCTGAGGAAGAGGGGGCAGTGCGGGACCGGGATCCTCGTGGACGGCCCCGGCCCCGCACCGAGGGTTGCGGGATTCGCCTCAGGTCTCTTGCCGCTTATCGCTGCGGGTTGACAGGTACCCGTACCAGACGACACCCGCCATGGCCAGTGTGAGTGCGCGTGATAGCCCGGTGGCATCCAGGGTCAGCTGAACCACGCCGTCTGCCAGAAGAAGAAGCCCGAACGTGAAGGCGATGAGCGTGTGCTTTCGCGGTGTTCGTCCTCTCGCCAGCTGGTAGATGGCCACCACCACAGTGGCCGCTCCAAGCACAGCCACCGCGACGGACAGGGGGTCGAGCAGCGGTTCCAGCGTCCACCCCAGCCCGAACTGGGCCAGCAGGATGAGGGCGGGAATGAGGACCAGAACCAGGAAGACGAGGGTCCATCCCAGAATACGGCGTCTGTTGGTCATGGCGCCTTCGTTGCGATCGGCTGCCACCTTGAGGGGTCACCCTCTCCCCGGTTCCATGCATAGCAATACTGCAGGTCCTTTGCGGCCCTGCCAAGCTGAACGGCCCTCCAATAGTAGTGGGCGTGGGCCCCTGTCCCGATGAGCCACATTGCGAATGTCTCCCCTGTCCCATTCCACGAGTTCGTTACTATGTAAAACAAGGCACCCATAGCCATCGAAGTGGAAACTCCAAAATCGCCCAAGCGGTCTAGGAATTCTGCCACATAGTATGCCTCATCACAGAGGACAGGGTCGGTCAAGCTAAGCGTTTCTCCACCGAACGCCAGATTGGTGGAGTATGTATTGGCATCGATCGGAAGCGGTTGAATCGGATGACCACCCCCGGAATCGCAGTCGGGGACGTAGGACGATTGCACCGTCCCATCGGTTTCGACCTCAGCCCACGCTCCGGTCGTCATCTCGAACAGCTTGACGCCGTCGGACTGCGGTAGCGCCCTGGTCATGTATGTGCCA
>JBPRGE010000138.1:0-23144 GCA_051418035.1 Candidatus Longimicrobiales bacterium M2_2A_002 | reverse complement strand
GCCGCTGCGGCCTCGGTGGCCTCTGTCACCTCTGTCTTCTCCGCCATCTCAGCCCTCCGCCTGCTCGAACGAGCGCTCGTGCAGGATCGTCTTCATCCGTGCGATGTCCCGCCGGAGCGTCCGGACGAGCATCGGGTTCTCCAGCATCTGTGTGGCGCTGCGGAAGCGGAGACGGAACAGCTCTTCCTGCATCTCCTCGATCCGCTGCTCGATATCGGCCTCGCCGAGCAGCCGGATGTCCTCGGTCTTCACTCCGCACCTCCGTGCTTGCTGCGGCGTACGAACCGCGTCTTCAGGGGCAGCTTGGCCGTGGCCAGGTCGAACGCCCGCCGGGCGATCTCCTCATCCACGCCCTCCAGCTCGAACAGCATCCGCCCCGGCTTGATCACGGCGACCCAGTACTCCGGGTTGCCCTTCCCCTTCCCCATCCGCGTCTCGGCCGGCTTCTTCGTGACCGGCTTGTCGGGGAAGATCCGGATCCAGACCTTGCCGCCCCGCTTGATGTGACGCGTGAGCGCCACACGGGCCGCCTCGATCTGACGGTTCGTGATCCACCCGGGCTCGGTCGCCTGGAGACCGTAGTCCCCGAAGCTGACCTTGTTCCCGCGCTGGGCCATCCCCCTGGTCCGGCCCTTCATCTGCTTCCTGTACTTGACTCTCTTCGGCGCCAGCATTGCTCTATCTGCCTTCCTCAGCCCGTCGAGTAGGTCCCGGGGCGACGCTCTTCCACGACCTCACCCTTGAAAATCCACACCTTCACGCCGATGGTGCCGTACGTCGTCTTGGCCGTCGACTGGGCGTAGTCGATGTCCGCCCGCAGCGTGTGCAGCGGGACCCGCCCCTCGTGATAGCCTTCCGTACGCGCGATCTCGGCACCGCCCAGGCGACCGCCGCACTGGATCTTGATCCCCTCGGCCCCGCTCCGCATGGCGGCCTGCACCGCCCGCTTCATCGCCCGACGGAAGCTGATCCGCTGCGTCAGCTGGTGCGCCACGTTGTCGGCCACCAGCTGGGCGTCGGTCTCCGGACGCTTCACTTCCTCCACGTTGATGGAGACCTCGCTCTTGGTCAGGTGGGCCAGCTCGTCGCGCAGCTTGTCCACCTCGCTGCCCTGCTTCCCGATCACCACGCCCGGCCGGGCCGTGTGGATCGAGACCACGATCTTCTGCGGCTTCCGCTCGATCTCCACCTCGCTGACCGCCGCGTGCGCCAGCCGCCGGTGCAGGTACTTCCGGATCGTCTCGTCCTCCATCAACAGCTCGCCGAAGTTCCGCTCCGCGTACCAGCGGCTCTTCCACGGCTTGATGATGCCGAGACGGAATCCTCGGGGGTGCGTCTTCTGACCCATCCTTACTCCTTGGTATCCACGACGACGGTCACGTGCGCGGTCGGCCGCCGGATCGGCGCGGGCCGACCCATGGCGGCAGCTCGCCACCGCTTGTAGTACGGCCCTTCATCCACGTACGCCTCCTTCACGAACAGCTCGTCCACGTCCACGAACTCGCCTTCCTGGTCCGCCTTGTCCCGGGCGTTGGCCACCGCGCTCCGCAGCGTCTTGTCGATCGCCTTCGACGCCTTCTTCTTCGAGAACTGAAGGATCGCGTACGCGTCGTTGACGTCCTTGCCCCGGATCTCATCGATGACCAGCCGCATCTTCTGCGGGCTCTGGCGGATGTGTCTCGATATGGCTCGCGCTTCCATCAGATCCTCGACCGTTTGTCGGCCAGCTTGCCCCCGTGACCCCGGAACAGCCGGGTCGGGGCGAACTCGCCCAGCTTGTGGCCCACCATGTTCTCGGTGATGTAGACCGGGATGAACTTGTTCCCGTTGTGCACCGCCAGGGTGTGGCCCACGAACTCCGGAGAGATCGTCGACGCTCTCGACCACGTCTTGATCACCCGCTTCTGATTCGACGCGTTCATCTTCTCCACCTTCAGGAGAAGCTTGTCGTCGATATACGGACCCTTCTTGATAGAACGTGACATATGACCTTACGACTTCGTGGACTTGCCGCGTTTGCGACCGCGGACAATGAACCGACTCGAGTCCTTCTTCCGCTTCCTCGTCTTCTTCCCTTCCGGCTTCCCCCACGGCGACGTGGGCGGACGGCCACCGCTCGTGCGGCCCTCGCCCCCGCCCAGCGGGTGGTCCACCGGGTTCATGGCCACGCCGCGGACCTTGGGCCGCCGGCCCTTCCACCGCGTGGCGCCGGCCTTCCCGGCCACCTGCAGCTCGTGGTCCTGGTTGCCCACCACGCCCATCGTGGCGATGCACTCCCTGCGGACCATCCGGACCTCCGTGGACGGGAACCGGAGCGTGACGAAGTCGCCTTCCTTCGCCAGCACCTGACAGCCGACGCCGGCCGAGCGGGCGGCCTGCGCGCCCTTCCCGGGCTTCAGCTCCACCGCGTGGACCGTGCTGCCCAGCGGCACCTCGCCCAGCGGCAGTGCGTTGCCGACCCGCGGGTCGGAGCCCGGGCCGCTCGTGACGGTGTCGCCCTGCTTCAGACCCCGCGGCGCCAGGATGTAGCGCTTCTCGCCATCGGCGTAATGGATCAGCGCGATGTGCGCGGTCCGGTTCGGATCGTACTCGATCTCCGCCACCGTGCCCGGCACGCCGTGCTTGTTCCGCCGGAAGTCGATCCGCCGGTACCTCCGCTTGTGGCCACCGCCCCGCCGCCGGTTCGTGATGTGCCCGTGGTGGTTGCGACCGCCCTTCCTGCGCAGCGGCTCCGTCAGCGACCGCTCCGGGCCCCGTCGGGTCACCCCTTCACTGGTCGTGACCGACCGGAACCGGGCCCCGGGCGTGATCGCCTTGAACTTCTTGATCGGCATTTAGATCCCCTCGTACACGTCGATGCGCTCGCCCTCGACGAGCGTAACGATCGCCTTCTTGAAGCCCGGGCGACGGCCGTAGTTCCTGCCCAGCCGGCGCCACTTCCCCAGGTACCGCATGGTGTTCACCTTGCGGACCTTCACGTCGAACAGCCGCTCCACGGCGCTCTTGATCTCCATCTTGTTGGCGTCCTTCGCCACGATGAAGGTGAACGCGTCGTTGTCGTCGGCCAGGAACGTGGACCGCTCCGTGACCACCGGTCGTATGATGATCTCTCGGGGGTCACGCATGGGCCACCTCCCCGGCGCGCTCCAGCGCACCGGCCTCCACGATCACGGTGTCGGCCCAGAGCACGTCGTAGGCGGACTCTTCGCCGAACGGCCGCAGCTCCACGCCCTGCAGGTTCCGGATGCTCTTCCAGACCACCGGCCTGTGGCCGTCGCTCAGGATCAGGACGTTCCCCTCGATCCCGGCGGTGTCCAGCATCTCCCGGATCGCCCGGGTCTTCGGCGCCTCCAGCTCCAGCGCCTCGAGGACGACGACCCGGCCGGCCTCCGCCCGCGTGTTGTACGCCGAGCGACGGGCGAGCCACTTCACCTTCTTCGGCACGTCCTGCTTGAAGTTCCGGTCCGCGGTCGGGCCGAAGACCCGGCCGCCGCCCCGCCAGATCGGCGAGCGGATGGTCCCGTGACGCGCCCGGCCCGTGCCCTTCTGCCGCCACGGCTTGGCGCTCCCGCCCCGTACCGCCGCGCGGTTCTTGGTGGAGGCCGTGCCCAGGCGCTGATTCGCCAGGTACGCCTTCACCGTCTGCCACATGGCCGGCTCGTGGACCACGCCGTCGAACAGCGTCTCGGGCAGCTCCTGCTCCCCGGCCGACGTGCCATCCATGGTAATGATCGGTGCCTTCATCGCTTGTCTGCTCCCGTCCCGTCTCACTGCGCCCGGATCAGGACCGTGGCGTTCTTCGCCCCCGGTACCGAGCCGCGCAGGAAGATCAGGTTCCGTTCTGCGTCCACCCGCTCCACCCGCAGATTGCGGATCGTGGTGCGGTTGTCGCCCATCTGGCCGGGCATCTTCCGGCCCTTGATCACCCGTGACGGGTCCGTACCCGGCCCGATGGAGCCGGGCGTCCGGGACATGGAGTGGCCGTGGCTGCCGGGTCGGCCGGCGAAGCCGTGGCGCTTGACCACGCCCTGGAACCCCCGGCCCTTGGCCGTGCCCGTCACCTTGACCTTCTGGCCGACCTCGAAGTGCTCGACCGTCAGCTCCTGCCCCTGCTCGTACTCGGCCGCATCGGAGACCCGGAACTCCCGGAGCACCTCCGGCGCCTGCTCGAGCCCGGCCCTGGCCGCATGGGCCCGCTCGGCCCGGCTCGAATGCTTCGCCTTCCGCGACCCGAACCCGACCTGGATGGCCTCGTAGCCGTCCGTCTCCATGGTCTTGACCTGCACCACGGGGCACGGGCCCGCCTGAATCACCGTTACCGGGACCGCCGCGCCCTCCTCATCGAAGAGCTGCGTCATCCCCAGCTTTCGTCCAATCACTCCAGCCATGACGTCAGTCCACCTTGATCTCGACGTCGACCCCTGCCGGAAGATCCAGCTTGGTCAGCGCGTCGATGGTCTGCGGCCGCGAGTCCAGGATGTCGATCACGCGCTTGTGCGTGCGCTGCTCGAACTGCTCGCGAGCCTTCTTGTCGATATGCGGCGAGCGCAGCACCGTCCACCGCTGGATCTTGGTCGGGAGCGGGATCGGCCCGCTCACCGACGCACCCGTCTTCTCCGCGGTGCGGACGATGTCCGCCGCCGTCTGGTCGATCACTGCGTGATCGAAGGCCTTCAGCCTGATCCGAATTTTGTCCTCAGCCATCTCTTCTCTTCTCTCTTCTTGAGATCTGAGATCTAAGAGCTAAGTGGTTCGTCGTGGGTGGCCGGGCTCGCGGCGTTTCTTCTTCCGCCGCGGACCCGGCCCGGCCCGGAACTACTTAGATCTTAGCTCTCAGTTCTTAGCTCTACTCCACGATCTCGGTGACGACGCCGGCGCCGACGGTGCGGCCGCCCTCGCGGATCGCGAAGCGCAGCTCCTTCTCCATGGCGATGGGGCTGATCAGCTCCACCTCCATCTGCACGTTGTCGCCCGGCATCACCATCTCCACGCCCTCCGGCAGCTGCGCCTCGCCCGTCACGTCCGTCGTCCGGAAGTAGAACTGCGGCCGGTACCCGTTGAAGAACGGCGTGTGACGCCCGCCCTCTTCCTTCGTCAGCACGTAGACCTCCGCCTTGAACTTCGTGTGCGGCGTGATCGACCCGGGCTTCGCCAGCACCATGCCCCGCTCGATCTCCTCCTTGCCCACACCCCGCAGCAGCAGCCCCACGTTGTCGCCGGCCACCCCCTCGTCCAGCAGCTTCCGGAACATCTCCACCCCGGTCACCACCGTCTTCTTCTCGGCCCCGAGGCCCACCATCTCGACCTCCTCGCCGACCTCCACCTTCCCCCGCTCGATCCGGCCCGTCGCCACCGTCCCGCGGCCCGTGATGCTGAACACGTCCTCCACCGGCATCAGGAACGGCTTCTCCGTGTCCCGCTCCGGCTCCGGGATGTAGCTGTCGACCGCCTCCAGAAGCTCCGTGATCGAGTCCGCCCACTCGCTCGTCGGCTCCTCGAGCGCCTTCAGCGCGCTCCCCTTGATCACCGGAAGGTCGTCGCCCGGGAAGTCGTACTCGCTCAGAAGCTCCCGAACCTCCAGCTCCACCAGCTCGATCAGCTCCTCGTCGTCCACCATGTCCGTCTTGTTCAGGTAGACCACGATGTAGGGCACGTTCACCTGGCGAGCCAGAAGGATGTGCTCGCGCGTCTGCGGCATCGGACCGTCCGCCGCGCTCACCACCAGGATCGCCCCGTCCATCTGCGCCGCCCCCGTGATCATGTTCTTCACGTAGTCGGCGTGCCCCGGACAGTCCACGTGCGCGTAATGACGGTTCTCCGTCTGGTACTCCACGTGCGCCGTCGCGATGGTGATCCCACGCTCCCGCTCCTCGGGGGCCTTGTCGATGTTGTCGAACGATACGTACTCGGCCAGGCCTCGCTCCGCCTGAACCTCCGTGATCGCCGC
Organism: Candidatus Longimicrobiales bacterium M2_2A_002; assembly: GCA_051418035.1. GTDB lineage: Bacteria > Gemmatimonadota > Gemmatimonadetes > Longimicrobiales > RSA9 > JAWVYT01. The sequence continues at coordinate 17,197 of JBPRGE010000138.1, read as the reverse complement.
CGTCAGCGTCGTCTTCCCGTGATCGACGTGCCCGATCGTCCCTACGTTTACGTGCGGCTTCGTCCGCTCGAACTTTGCCTTGCCCATTGACTCGTCTCCCTACCCGTTGATCTCGGAGATGATCTCTTCGGCCTTCGTCTTCGGTACTTCCTCATAGCGCGAGAACTGCATCGAGTACACCGCGCGACCCTGCGTAATCGAGCGCAGCGTCGTCGAGTACCCGAACATCTCGGACAGCGGCACGCTGGCGCCGATGACCTGGGCGTCGGCCCGCTGCGTCATCCCGCCGATCTTGCCGCGCCGGCTGGACAGGTCGCCCATGACATCGCCCATGTACTCGCCGGGCGTGACGACCTCCACATCCATGATCGGCTCCATCAGGACGACACCCGCCTTCCTGGCGCCCTCCTTCATCGCCATCGACCCGGCGATCTTGAACGCCATCTCGCTCGAGTCCACATCGTGGTACGAGCCGTCCACCAGCTCGACCTTCACGTCGATGAGCGGGTAGCCCGCCAGGACGCCGCCCTCCATGGCCTCCTTCAGACCCTTCTCCACCGACCCGATGAACTCCCGGGGGATGGACCCGCCCACGATCCTGTCCTCGAACACGAACCCGGCGCCCGGCTCCGACGGCGCGATGTTGACCACCACGTGGCCGTACTGGCCGCGACCGCCCGACTGGCGAATGAACTTGGCCTCCACCTTCTCGGCCGCCTTCTTGATCGCCTCCCGGTACGCCACCTGCGGACGCCCGATGTTGGCGCCCACCTTGAACTCCCGCTTCAGCCGGTCGACGATGATCTCCAGGTGGAGCTCGCCCATCCCGCTGATGATCGTCTGGCCCGTCTCCTCGTCGGTGTGGACCCGGAACGTCGGGTCCTCCTCCGCCAGCTTGACCAGCCCCTGGTTCAGCTTGTCCTGGTCCGCCTTCGTCTTCGGCTCGATCGCCACGTCGATCACCGGCTCCGGGAACTTCATGGCCTCCAGGATGATCGGCTGGTCCGGGTCGCACAGCGTGTCCCCGGTCGACACGTTCTTCACGCCGATCGCCGCCGCGATATCGCCGGCGTAGACCTCCTCGCGCTCCTCCCGGTGGTTCGCGTGCATCTGCAGCAGCCGGCCCACGCGCTCCTTCGAGTCCTGCGTCGAGTTGTAGATGTGCGTGCCCGCCGGCAGCGAGCCGCTGTAGACCCGGAAGAACGTCAGCTTCCCGACGTACGGGTCCGTGGCGATCTTGAACGCCAGCGCCGCGAACGGCGCGTCGTCATCCGGCTCGCGGGTCTCGAACGTCTCGTCGTGGTACGGCAGGTGCCCCTCGATCGGCGGCACCTCCAGCGGCGACGGCAGGTAGTCCACGATCGCGTCCAGCAGCTGCTGCACGCCCTTGTTCTTGAACGCCGAGCCGCACAGGACCGGCGTGATCCCGTTGGCGATCGTCGCCTTCCGGATCGCACGCCGGATCTCGTCGTTGCTCAGTTCCTCGCCCTCCAGGTACTTCTCCATGAGCTCGTCATCGAACTCGACCGCCGCCTCCACCACCTCGTGGCGGAGCGTCTCGACCTGGTCCACCAGGCCGTCCGGCACCGGGCCCTCCTCCCACTTCGCGCCCAGCGTGTCGTCGTCGTAGACCAGCTCCTTGCGCTCGACGATGTCGATCAGGCCGTTGAACGTCTCGCCCTCGCCCAGCGGCAGCTGCACCGGGTACGCACGCGCGCCCAGCCGGTCCTTGATCATCTCGACGACCTTCAGGAAGTCCGCGCCCACCCGGTCCATCTTGTTCACGAACGCGATCCGGGGGACACTGTACCGGTCGGCCTGCCGCCACACCGTCTCCGACTGCGGCTCCACACCGCCCACGGCGCAGAACAGCGCCACGGACCCGTCCAGCACCCGCAGGCTCCGCTCCACCTCGACGGTGAAGTCCACGTGCCCGGGGGTGTCGATGATGTTGATCCGGTACTCTTCGTCGCTCCGCTTCCAGTGCGCGGTGGTCGCCGCCGACGTGATCGTGATGCCCCGCTCCTGCTCCTGCTCCATCCAGTCCATCGTCGCGGCACCCTCGTGCACCTCGCCCATGCGGTGCACCCGGCCCGTGTAGAACAGGATACGCTCGGTCGTCGTCGTCTTCCCGGCATCGATGTGCGCCATGATGCCGATGTTCCGCAGCTTCGGTAGCGGTGTCTTTCTAGGCATTACCTGCTCAACAATCCCGTTCTATCGTCCCAGTAGTCCGCGGACGGTGCGATCATCGCGCCCCGTCCGCGGAAGCCGCATCGCCCCGCTGCCTTCACGGGGTTGCGGCCCTGTCATGTTTTTGATCCAAGACCTGAGATCTAAGATCCAAGATCTAAGTGAGTCCGGACCAAGCCCGGTCCGCGGCGCTTCGTCGTCCGCCGGAAACCCGGCTTCCGCCGCGAGCTACTCAGGTCTCAGCTCTCAGTTCTTCGCTCTCGCTCCTACCACCGGTAGTGGGCGAACGCCTTGTTGGCCTCGGCCATCCGGTGCGTGTCTTCCTTCTTCTTCACGGCGCTGCCTTCGTTCCGGCTCGCCGACAGCAGCTCCGCCGCCAGCCGCTCGCTCATGTTCCGCTCCGAGCGGCCCCGGCTGAACGTGATCAGCCACCGCATCGCCAGCGCCGTCCGCCGCGACGCGTGCACTTCCACCGGCACCTGGTAGGTCGCACCACCCACGCGCCGGCTCTTCACCTCGACCGACGGGCGCACGTTGCTGAGCGCCTGCTCGAACACCTTGAACGCCGGCTGGCCCGTCTTCTCCTCGATCATCTGCATGGCATCGTAGAAGATGCCCTCCGCCGTGGACTTCTTCCCGTCCACCATCAGGTTGTTGATGAACTTCGTGACCTCATCCGACCCGTACTTCGGATCGGGCGGGACCTGGCGATGATCGGCTCTCTGACGTCGGCTCATCTTAGCTCGGCTTCTTGGCTCCGTACTTCGACCGGCCCTGCTTCCGGTCGCCCACACCACTCGCATCCAGCGTGCCGCGAATGATATGGTACCGGACGCCCGGCAGGTCCTTCACACGGCCGCCCCGGATCAGCACGATCGAGTGCTCCTGGAGGTTGTGCCCCTCCCCGGGGATGTAGGCCGTCACTTCGTATCCGTTCGTCAGCCGCACACGGGCTACCTTCCGCAGCGCCGAGTTCGGCTTCTTCGGCGTCGTCGTGTACACGCGCGTACACACCCCGCGCTTCTGGGGGCTCCCCTCCAGCGCGGGCACCTTGTTGCCCTTCTGGACCTGCTTGCGTCCCTTGCGGACGAGCTGGTTGATGGTCGGCATTCGTTCCCGTGTTCTGCGACGCTACTTCCGAAAAAATCGCGGGGGACACCTGCCCCCGCCGCGATCGTCCTGCCTTCCGTTGGCTGGACAGACTAAAAAAGGTAAACGCGGTCCCCCGAACTGTCAAGGAACCGCGTTCTCGAGACCGCCGCCCTGTCGGGCGCCGGTCTCGGGAGTCAGGAGTCAGGAGTCAGGAGTCAGGAACCAACCCTACTCCTTACTCCTTACTCCTTACTCCTTACTCCGCTTCTCAGTCGAGCGTCAGCTCGACCTCCTCCTCCTCCTTCTCCTCTTCCGCCTTGGCCAGCGCGGCGAAGGGGTCCTCCTCGCGCTCGGTCCAGTCGGCGGCCTCGCGGCCCATGGGCTCGTCCACCAGGAACTCGATGTCGTGGTAGCGATAGATCCCGGTACCGGCCGGGATCAGGTGCCCGATGATGATGTTCTCCTTGAGGCCCTTGAGGTCGTCGCGGGCGCCGCGCACGGCGGCGTCGGTCAGCACGCGCGTGGTCTCCTGGAAGGAGGCGGCGCTGATGAACGACTCGGTGGTGAGGCTCGCCTTGGTGATCCCCAGGAGCAGCGGCTCGCTGCGGGCGGGGGTGCTGCCCTTGCCGATGATCTTCTGGTTGATCTCCCGGAAGTCGCCCCGGTCCACGTGCTCGCCCTCGAGCAGCTGCGTCTCGCCCGGGTCGGTGATGCGCACCTTCTGCAGCATCTGCCGGACGATGACGCCGATGTGCTTGTCGTTGATCTTCACGCCCTGGAGCCGGTAGACCTCCTGGACCTCGTTCAGGAGGTACTCCTGCACGGCCCGGGGCCCCTTGATCTTCAGGATGTCGTGGGGGTTCACCGGCCCCTCGCTCAGGCGGTCGCCCGCCTGGACCCGGTCGCCCTCGTGGACCCGCAGGTGCTTGCCCACGGGCACGCTGTACGTCCGGGCATCGCCGGTCTCCGGTGTGACGAAGACCTCGCGCTTCCCGCGCTTGATCCCGCCGAAGCTGACCTCGCCGTCGATCTCCGTGATCACGGCCTGGTCCTTGGGCTTCCGGGCCTCGAAGAGCTCGGCCACCCGGGGCAGGCCGCCCGTGATGTCACGGGTCTTGTAGACCTCGCGGCTGATCTTGGCCAGCGTGGTCCCGGGCTCCACCTTCTGCCCGTCCTGGACCGTGAGCTGCGCGCCCACCGGCACGATGAACTCCCGGAGCTTCTCACCCTTCGAGTCCTCGATGGCGATGGTCGGGTGCAGCTTCTTCTCCCGGTCCTCGATGATGACCAGCTGACGCCGGCCGGTGGACTCGTCCAGCTCCTCGCGGACGGTCACCTCATCGACGATGTCGACGAACTTGATCTTCCCGGGCTGGTCGGCCACGATCGGCTCGGAGTAGGGGTCCCAGCTGAAGAGCAGGTCGCCCGCCTCCACCTCGTCGCCTTCGTCCACGGCCAGCGTGGCGCCGTACGGCACCGTGAGCCGGCTGCGGACGGCGCCCTCCTTCGTCTTCATGACGATCTCGCCCTCGCGGCTCGTCACGACCCGCTGGCCCTCCGGCGTCTCGACCAGCGCGACACGCTCGAAGCTGATCGTGCCGTCGACCTTCGACTTCCGCTGGGTCTGGGCCGCGATCCGGCTGGCCGTGCCGCCGATATGGAAGGTCCGCAGCGTCAGCTGGGTGCCCGGCTCCCCGATGCTCTGGGCGGCCAGGATCCCCACGGCCTCGCCCAGGTCCACCGGCTTCATGGTGGCCAGGTTGCGGCCGTAGCAGTTCTGGCAGATCCCGCGGCGCGACTCGCACGTGAGCACGCTCCGGATCCGCACACTCTGGATCCCCGCGTCCTCGATGGCGTCGGCGGCCTCCTCGTCGATGAGCTTGCCGGCCGTCACGATCTGCTCCCCGTCGATCGGGTCGATCACGTCCTCGAGCGCCACGTTCCCGGCGATCCGGTCCTTGAGCGGCTCGATGATGTCCTCGCCCTCCTTCAGCGCGGTCATCTCGATGCCCAGCACCGTGCCGCAGTCCTCCTCGGTGATCGTGACGTCCTGCGCCACGTCCACCAGACGACGCGTCAGGTAGCCGGCATCGGCCGTCTTCAGCGCCGTGTCGGCCAGCCCCTTCCGGGCGCCGTGCGTGGAGATGAAGTACTCCAGCACCGTGAGCCCTTCCCGGAAGTTCGACTTGATCGGGCTCTCGATGATCTCGCCGATCCCGCCGGTCAGCTTCTTCTGCGGCTTGGCCATCAGCCCCCGCATGCCGGCCAGCTGGCGCATCTGGTCCCGGTTCCCCCGGGCCCCCGAGTTCATCATCATGTAGACCGGGTTGAACCCGTCGTTCGCCCGCTCCAGGCGGCTCACCATGGCGTCGGCCACGTCGTTGTTCGCGTGGGTCCAGGTGTCGATCACCTTGTTGTACCGCTCGCCGTTGGAGATCACGCCGTTCTGATACGCACGCGTGAACCGGGCGACCTCCTCGTCGGCATCCGCCAGGATCTCGCCCTTCTCCTCCGGGATCTGCAGGTCCACGAGCCCGACGCTGATCCCGCCCAGCGTCGAGTAGCGGAACCCGAAGTCCTTCAGCGAGTCGAGGAACTCGACCGTCGGGCCGAGCCCCACGTGCCGGTACGCCTGGGCGATGACCTCGCCCAGCTCCCGCTTCCCCATGGTCTCGTTCCAGAAGCCGAGCTCCTCGGGGACCACGGAGTTGAAGATCACCCGCCCGACCGTCGTCCGGACCCACTTCCCCTTCCGGGGCTCGTCCGGGTCCCCGTCCGGGTCGCGGCGGTCCACCCAGAACCGGCACGGCGTGTGGAAGTCCACCTTCTCCAGCGCCAGGTCGGCCTCCGCTTCGGCGAACCGGCCGTAGCGGGGCGCCCCGTCGTAGAGCTCGTCCAGCCGGGCCTCGGCCTCCTCCCGGGCCTCCTTGCTCAGCTTCGGCTGCTTCAGCGCGACCTCGGCATCCACGATCTCGATGGACGGCTTGGTCAGGAAGTAGCTCCCGATGACCATGTCCTGCGTCGGGCTCGCCACCGGCCGGCCGTTGGACGGCAGGAGGATGTTGTTGCTCGCCAGCATGAGGACCCGCGCCTCCAGCTGCGCCTCGAAGCTCAGCGGGAGGTGGACCGCCATCTGGTCGCCGTCGAAGTCCGCGTTGAACGCGGCGCAGACCAGCGGGTGGATCCGGATCGCCTTCCCCTCCACCAGCACCGGCTCGAACGCCTGGATCCCCAGACGGTGGAGCGTCGGCGCACGGTTCAGCAGCACCGGGTGGTCCTTGATGATGTCCTCGAGGACCTCGTAGACCTTCGGGTCGTCGCGCTCGACGATCTTCTTCGCCCGCTTGACCGTCTCCGCCTCGCCGTGCTTCTCCAGCTCACGGATGATGAACGGCTTGAAGAGCTCCACCGCCATCGCCTTCGGCAGACCGCACTGGTGCAGCTTCAGCTCCGGACCGACCACGATCACGCTCCGGCCGCTGTAGTCCACCCGCTTCCCGAGCAGGTTCTGACGGAACCGGCCCTGCTTCCCCTTCAGCATGTCGGAGAGCGACTTGAGCGGCCGCTTGCCCCGACCCCGGATCGCCTTGCTCCGGCGCCCGTTGTCGAACAGCGCGTCCACGGCCTCCTGGAGCATGCGCTTCTCGTTCCGGAGGATCACCTCCGGCGCGCGCATGTCCATCAGCTTCTTCAGCCGGTTGTTCCGGTTGATGACCCGGCGGTACAGGTCGTTCAGGTCGCTGGTCGCGAACCGGCCGCCATCGAGCGGCACCAGCGGCCGCAGGTCCGGCGGGATGACCGGGATCACGTCCAGGATCATGTGCTCCGGCCGGTTCCGCAGCTCCGGCGTCTCGCCCGAGTTCCGGATCGCGTCCACCACCTTGAGCCGCTTCAGCTTCTTCTTCTTCCGGTGCTGGCTCGTCTCCGTCGCCACCTCGTGGCGGAGCCAGTCGGCGAGCCGGTCGAGGCCCTTCCCGTCCTTGTTCATGTCCTGGACCTTGCGGGTCGGGTCATCCAGCTTGCTCAGCAGCGTGCGGACGGCCTCCGCCCCGATCTCGGCCACGAAGACATCGTCCTCCTCCTCGCGCGCCTTCACCCGCAGGTCGTAGTACTCGTCCTCATCGAGGAGCTCGAGGTACTCGACATCCTGCTTGCCCGGGTGGGTCACCACGTAGCTCGCGTAGTAGACCACCTTCTCCAGGTCCCGCAGCGTCATGCCCAGCAGGTAGCCGAGCTGGCTCGGGAGCGTCTTGAAGAACCAGATGTGCGCCACCGGTACTGCGAGCTCGATGTGGCCCATCCGCTCACGGCGCACCTTGGAGAGCGTCACCTCGACGCCACACCGGTCGCACACGTGTCCGCGGAACCGGATGCGCTTGAACTTCCCGCAGTGACACTCCCAGTCCTTCACCGGACCGAAGATGCGCTCGCAGAAGAGGCCATCCCGTTCCGGCTTGAAGGAGCGGTAGTTGATGGTCTCCGGCTTCGTCACCTCGCCAAAGGACCAGTCCCGGATCTCGTCGGGAGAGGCCAGCTTCAGCTGGATGAAGTCGAAGTCGGCGGACCGTGCTTCACGCGAGCGGGGAAAATCGATCATGTTCCGAACCCGTCCTGGGTTGAAGTCCCGGGAATCATCCCGGGGTGGCTGTCTTTCGTCGTCGAAGGCCTCGCGTGTCGCCCCGGCACGGCCAGGGCGACACGCGAGTCTCGCCTATTCGTCGTCCGGACCCAGCGTGACGCTGAGTCCGAGGGCCTGCAGCTCCTTCACCAACACATTGAAGGACTCCGGGATGCCCGGCTTGGGCAGGTTGTCTCCCTTCACGATCGCCTCGTACACCTTCGACCGACCCTGTACGTCGTCCGACTTGACGGTCAGGATCTCCTGCAGGGTGTGTGCGGCACCGTAGGCCTCGAGCGCCCACACCTCCATCTCTCCGAACCGCTGGCCACCGAACTGGGCCTTCCCCGCCAGCGGCTGCTGCGTGACGAGAGAGTAGGGTCCGATGCTCCGAGCATGGATCTTGTCGTCGACGAGGTGGCTGAGCTTGAGCATGTAGATGGCGCCGACGGTGATGGGGAAGTCGAAGCGTCGACCGCTCCGACCGTCGCGCAGCCAGATCTTTCCGTTCGGGAAGAGGCCTGCGTGAACCACCAGCTCCGACACCGCTGCGTCGAGCCCCTCGCCGGCAGTCTTCTTGTCGGCGATCGCCGCGACGGCGGGGAAGAGCTCCTCGAGCTCCTGGCCCTTCGACCGGGCCAGCTCCTTTCCGGCGGCGATCACGAAGGTGTGGATGCCGTCGAACACCGCCTTGGCCGCCTTCGGAAGCTTCTGAGCCGTGAACTCGTCGAGCGTGCGCCCCAGGCCCTCGCTCGAGACCCGGGCGCTCTCGGAGTGGCTGTGACTCTTGCCGTTCCCGTTCCCGTTGGTCGGCCCCGCCCGGTGACGCACCCCCTCCTCGTCGAGAAGCTGCGCCGCGGCGATCGCCTCCCGGAGGTCGTCGGGGCTCAGGTCGAGGCGAGCGTCGCGGAGGTTGAGGGCGTTTTGCGCCCAGTCCAGACCGGCGAGCTTGAGCAGCACTCCGATCTCGTCCTCGGTGGTGCCCTGGAAGACCGGCGTCTTCGCCTCGAATCCGAGGACCCGCGCCGCCCAACCGAGGTGCGTCTCGAGAATCTGCCCCACATTCATCCGTGACGGCACACCCAGAGGGTTCAGGACGATCTCGACAGGCGTCCCGTCGGGAAGGAAAGGCATGTCCTCCTCCGGCGCGATCCGCGCGATGATCCCCTTGTTTCCGTGGCGCCCGGCCATCTTGTCGCCCACGGAGATCTTCCGCTTCTGGGCCAGATAGACCTTCACGAGCTGGACGACTCCCGGGGGGAGCTCATCGGGCTGGAAGACCTTGTCGATCTGCTCCTCGGTGCGCTCCCGCACCCGCTCGATCCTGCGCTGGGCCTCGTCGACCAGGCGCCGGACCCTCTCGCTCGCTTCCTTGTTCTGCACCTTGAGGGTCGAGAGATCGACCTTCGCGAAGTCGACCTCGGCGATCTCGTCCTTCCCGAGCTTGGTCCCCTCGTCGAGGTAGGGCTCGACCGTACCCTTCTTGAGCATCAGCGCCACGGTCTGCTTGTCCAGCAGCCCCCCGAGCTCCTCGTCCCGCGCCTCGGTGATCCGCTGCACCTCCTCCCGCTCGAACTGACGGAGTTCGGCGATCCGGGCCCCTCGCTCCTTCTCGAGGAGGGGATCGTCGATCCGGCGGGAGAAGATCTTGACGTCGATGACCGTCCCGTTCATTCCCGGGGGCACCCGGAGGGAAGAGTCCGTCACGTCCTTCGCCTTCTCACCGAAGATGGCGGTAAGGAGCTTCTCTTCGGGCGAGAGCTCCGTCTCGCCCTTGGGGGTGATCTTCCCGGCCAGCACATCCCCGGACTGGACCCGGGCCCCGATGCGCACGATCCCGCGCTCGTCGAGGTCCACCAGGGACTCCTCGGCGACGTTGGGGATCTCTCGGGTGATCTCCTCCATCCCCCGCTTGGTGTCCCGAACGTGGAGCTCGAGCTCCTGGATGTGGATGGAGGTGAAGACGTCGTCTTTCACCAGCTTCTCGCTGATGACGATGGCGTCCTCGTAGTTGTATCCGTAGTACGGCATGAACGCCACGAGGACGTTACGCCCGAGCGCCAGCTCTCCGTTGTCGGTGCTGGGCCCGTCGGCCAGGATGTGACCCGGCTGGACGACCTGGCCCCGCTCCACCAGGGGGCGCTGGTTGATCGCCGTATCCTGGTTGGTGCGCCAGAACTTCTTCAGCACGTATCGATCGTACTGGGCCAGCTTGGCCAGCGGCTGATCGGAGCTCGCGTCCCCACCGGCACCGGTGTCGATCACGATCTCATCCGCGGTGACGTGCACTACCTCACCGCCCCGGCGCGCCGTGATGACGGCCCCGGAGTCCCGGGCGAGCTTGAACTCGAGCCCCGTGCCCACGAGGGGGGAATCCGTGTGCAGAAGCGGGACCGCCTGCCGCTGCATGTTGGACCCCATGAGGGCCCGGTTGGCGTCGTCGTGCTCCAGGAACGGGATCATCGCCGCAGCCACGGAGACCATCTGGTCCGGAGCTACGTCCATGTAGTCGATGTCGTCGGGACGGAGCAGGGGGAAGTCCCCTCGCTCGCGGCAGAGAACGAACTCGTTGGCGAAGGTCCCGTCGTCGTTGAGAGGCGCATTGGCCTGGGCGATCCGGACCTCCTCCTCCTCGTTGGCCGAGAGCCAGTCGATGGTGTCCGTGACCTTCCCGTCCACCACCTTCCGGTACGGCGTCTCGATGAAGCCCAGCTCGTTCACCCGCCCGTACGTGGTCAGCGAGGTGATCAGGCCGATGTTCGGGCCCTCGGGCGTCTCGATCGGGCACATCCGCCCGTAGTGGGAATAGTGCACGTCCCGGACCTCGAAGCCCGCCCGCTCCCGGGTCAGGCCGCCGGGCCCCAGGGCGCTGAGACGCCGCTTGTGGGTCATCTCGGCCAGGGGGTTGGTCTGGTCCATGAACTGGGACAGCTGGCTCGACCCGAAGAAGGCCTGGATGACCGCCGAAACCGTGCGGGCGTTGACCAGGTCGTCGATGGAGATCTTCTCGGGGTCGGTGTTGATGGACATCCGCTCCTTCACCAGCCGCGCCATCCGGGAGAGGCCGACGGAGAGCTGGTTCGCGATGAGCTCGCCCACGGTCCGGACCCGACGGTTCCCGAGGTGGTCGATGTCGTCCACCCCGCCCTGCCCCTGGGAAAGGTTGATCAGCGTGCGGAGGATCGCGATGAAGTCGTCCTTGGTCAGGACCGTCTCGGTCCGGGGGATGTCGAGCCCCAGTCGCTGATTGATCTTGTAGCGGCCCACCCGCCCGAGGTCGTAGCGCTTCGGGTTGAAGAAGATCCGCTCGATCGCCTCCCGCGCCGTCTGCATGTTCGGCGGGTCGCCCGGCCGCAGCAGCGAGTAGATCGCCTTGAGCGCGCTCTCCTCGTCGTCGGTCGGGTCCTTCTGCAGCGTGTTCTTCAGCAGCGGGTTCTCGCCCCGCGTCGTGCCGCTGTCGCCGGCCGTGAAGATCGTCGCCTTGTCGATCCCCGCCCGCAGCAGCTGCTCGAGCAGCTCCTCGGTCAGCTCCTCGGCCACATCGCCCAGGACCTCGCCGCTGTCCGGATCCACGATCTCCTCGGCCAGCACCGCGCCCACCACGTCCCGGCGCGCGCCCTGGTCCTCGAAGTCCTCCAGCTCGATCTCCTTCGTGTCCAGGAAGAGCCGCAGGATCTCCTCGTCCTGGCCGTAGCCGAACGCCCGCAGCAGCGCCGTGGCCGGGAACTTCTTCTTCTTGTCGATGTGGACGTGGATGACATCGTGGATGTCGATCGTGAACTCGACCCACGAGCCCCGGAACGGGATGATCCGGGAGCTGAACAGCCGCGACCCGTTCGGGTGGATGTTCTCCTCGAACACCACGCCCGGCGAGCGGTGCAGCTGGCTGACGATCACCCGCTCGGCGCCGTTGATGATGAACGTGCCCAGCTCCGTCAGGAGCGGCAGGTCGCCGAGGTAGACCTCCTTCTCGATGATGTCCGCGGGACGCCGATCCTCGTCCTCCTCGTCGGCCGCCTCCCAGACCACGAGCCGCAGCGTCGCCTTCAGCGGCGCGGCGTACGTCATGTCCCGCTCGATGCACTCCTCGACCGTGTACTTCGGCTCACCGAGGGAGTACGCGACGAACTCCAGCGACAGCTTGTCGTTGACGTCCGCGATCGGGAAGATCTCGTTGAATACGCGCTCGAGCCCGACGTCCTTGCGGTCCTCCGCGGACTCGTCCGGCTGCAGCAGCGACTCGAACGCCTTCACCTGCACGTCCAGCAGGTTCGGCATGGGCATGGGCCGGTCCAGCTTCCCGAAGCTTACGACCGGCAGCTTTCCGTTCATCTTGGTTGCCAAGACGGATCCTCCTCAGGCACTCGTGGCCCGCCGCCTACGCAAGAGCATAGGCGCACGAAGTCCCGGCCACCGCGAACGGGTGGCGGGGACGTTGGTACGGACCGGAATTGTAGGTTTTGTACTGACCCCGAACATGTCGCCTCGGTTCAAGCTGAAGGAACGGTACCGTGTCCTCCCGGGCCGCCGGGGTCGGCCGCAGCCGACCCCGACGCGGGAAGGCGCGGATCCGTTACTTCAGCTCGACCGTGGCGCCCTGCTCCTCCAGCTTCGCCTTGACCTGCTCGGCCTCCTCCTTCGTCACGGCCTCCTTCACCGTGTTCGGAGCGCCGTCCACCAGATCCTTGGCTTCCTTCAGACCCAGGCTCGTGACCTCCCGGATCACCTTGATGACCTGGATCTTCTTGCCACCGACCTCGGTCAGCACCACATCGAACTCGTCCTTCTCCTCTTCCGCGGCCTCACCGCCGCCGGCCGCCGGGGCCGCCGCCGGAGCCGCCACCGCGGCCTCCACACCGAACTTCTCCTTGAACGCATCGACGAAGTCCGCCAGCTCCATGACGGTCATGTTGCCGATTGCGTCCAGCAGCTCTTCCTGATTCGTCGCCATTGCCTTCTTCCCTGTTCCCTGAGTTTAAGCGCCGTCCCGCTCGGCGCGTAGCGCCTCGAGCAGACCCAACATCTCCTGCATCTTGCCCTGCATCAGCAGCACAAGTACTGCGAGCGGGGCCTGCATGGCGCCCGCCAGCTCCGAGAGGAGATCCTCCCGCGGCGGCAGCTTGGCCAGACGCCCGACCTGTTCGGGCGAGACCTGCTGCCGCTCCACAACGCCGACCTTCACGGACGGCTTCTGATCATTCTCGCTGGCGAAGGTGTCGAGCACCTTCGCCGCCGTGACCGGGTCATCCTGACCGATCACCAGGCCCGTCGGACCCACGAAGAACTCGCCGATATCCGGCAGGTCCAGATCCTCGATGGCCCGCAGCGCCAGCGTGTTCTTCACCACCAGGTACTCCACGTCCGCCTCACGCATGCGAGCGCGCAGATCGGTCATCTTCTGGACGTCGAGTCCGGTGAAGTCCGTCAGGTAGAACGCCTTGGCGCCGCCGAGCTTGTCGGACAGCTCCGCGACGACCTCCTTCTTCCGCTCGACTGCTGCGCTCATGCCGCCACCCGCCGGTACAGGTTCTCATCGATCCCCACGCCCGGCCCCATGGTGCTGGACACCGTGACGCTGCGTACGTACTGGCCCTTCGCCGACGCCGGCCGCTGGCTCATGATCACGTCCATGAACGCCCTCATGTTCTCCGCCAGCGCATCGACCTCGAACGAGACCTTCCCGATCGGGGCGTGGACGTTCCCGGTCCGGTCGACCCGGAACTCGATCTTCCCCGCCTTGATCTCCTCCACGGCGGGCCCCACGTCCATGGTCACCGTGCCGGCCTTCGGCGTGGGCATCAGCCCCCGCGGACCCAGCACCCGGCCGAGCTTCCCGACCTGGCCCATCACGTTGGGCGTGGCCACCACCACGTCGAACTCGAGCCAGCCCTCCTCGATCTTCTCGACGTACTCCATGCCCACGTAGTCGGCGCCCGCCGCCTCGGCGTCCTGCGCCTGCGCGCCCTCGGCCAGCACCAGGACCGTCACGTCCTTCCCCGTCCCGTTCGGGAGCACCACCGTCCCCCGCACGATCTGGTCCGCGTGCCGCGGGTCGACCCCGAGCCGCACGCTGACCTCGACCGTCTCGTCGAAGTTGGCGAAGGCCGAGTCCTTCACGAGCTCCAGCGCCCGCTCCGGCTGCTCGAACTTGATCCCCTTCGGCAGGAGGTTCTGTGCCTGCCGATACTTCTTCCCGTGCTTCGGCATCAGTCCACCACCGTGAGGCCCATGGAGCGGGCCGTGCCCGCGATCATCCGCATCGCGCTCTCGACACTGGACGCGTTCAGGTCCGGCATCTTGAGCTCCGCGATCTCCTTGAGGTCCTTCCGACGCACCACCCCGACCTTCTCGCGGTGGGGCTCACCGGAGCCCGACTCGATGCCCGCCGCCTTCTTCAGCAGGATCGCCGCCGGCGGCGTCTTCGTGATGAAGCTGAACGACCGGTCCGCATACACGGTGATCTCCACCGGGATGATGGTCCCCGTCTGCTTCTGGGTCTTCGCGTTGAACTGCTTGCAGAAGTCCATGATGTTCACGCCGTGCTGACCCAGGGCGGGCCCGACCGGCGGTGCGGGGTTCGCCTGCCCCGCTGGAATCTGCAGCTTGATGAATCCAATCTGCTTCTTGGCCATGATCTCTACCCGCTCCCGTTGTTCTTCTCGGCCGTGGTCGCGCCCGGGAGCGCTCAGCTCCCACGTGCCGCTGGCCTGCGTCCTGACTCCTGCGTCCTGACGCCTGCGTCCTGACTCCTGACGCCGGACTCCGGCGTCCGGACACCTGCGCCCTGACGCCTGACTCCGGGCGACCCGCCCCCCGGCGGCGAGCCCTCAGTATCCCTTCAGCTGCGTGTAGTCCAGCTCCACGCTGGTCGGGCGCCCGAAGAGGCTCACCTCGACCTTGACCTTGCCCTTGTCGTGGTAGACCTCCTGGACCGTCCCGCTGAAGTCCTTGAACGGGCCCTCGGTCACCTCCACGACCTGGTCCATCTTGAAGGGCACTTCCTCCTCCTGCTCCTCCTCGACCACCTCCGGCTCCTCGCCGAGGATCTTCGCGACCTCGTCTTCGCGCAGCGGCTGCGGCCGGTCCTGACCCGCGCCCAGGAACTTGATCACGCCCTGGATGTTGTTGATCACGTGGGCGGTGCGCTGGTTGTAGATCATCTTCACCAGCACGTAGCCCGGGTACAGCCGCTTCGTGACCTGGACCCGCTCGCCCTTCTTGATCTCCGTCACTTCCTGCGTCGGGACCAGGACCTCCTGGATCTCCTTCTCCTCCGGCGTCTCGCCCTCCTCCTCATCGATCCGGATGTCGATGAGCTTCTTGACCTTGTTCTCGTGGCCCGAGTAGGTCTGCAGGGCGAACCAGCGTGCCTCTTCGCTCATCTCAGCCCGCGAAGATGTCGAGGACGAGCCCGAGCAGGCCCCGCACCGTCACATCCATCAGCCAGATGATGCCCGAGACGATCACGACGAACACCAGCACCACGAAGGTCGAGTTCCGGAGCTGGTCCCAGTCCGGCCACGTGACCTTCTTCATCTCGTCCACCGTCTCGTCGGTGAACTCCCGGATGTCGGCCATCATCGCCATGGGGCTACTTCGTCTCCTTGTGGAGCGTATGGGCGTCACACCGCGGGCAGTACTTCTTCCACTCCTGCCGCTCCGGGTGCAGCCGCTTGTTCTTCGTCGTGTGGTAGTTCCGCTCTTCGCACTGCGTGCAGGCGAGGACGATCTTGTCGCGGGCCATGGGTTTCTGCCTTCGTCGCTACGTTTTGGTGCCGAGCCTTTATCGTACTCCGCGGCCCGTTCAGAGTTCCGGGCACTTCAGATCCGAGGGTCGAGACCTGAGACCCGAGTGGCTCATCGAGCGTGGCTGTAACCGCGGCCCTTCTTCGTCCGCCGCGAACACACCCGAGCCCGGAACGACTCAGATCTCAGGTCTCGGATCTCAGCTCTCGTCCCTACTCGATGATCTCGGTGACGACGCCGGCGCCGACCGTGCGGCCGCCCTCGCGGATCGCGAAGCGCAGCTCCTTCTCCATGGCGATGGGGCTGATCAGCTCCACCTCCATCTGCTCGTTGTCCCCCTGCATCACCATCTCCACGCCCTCCGGCAGCTGCGCCTCCCCCGTCACGTCCGTCGTGCGGAAGTAGAACTGCGGGCGGTACCCGTTGAAGAACGGCGTGTGGCGCCCGCCCTCTTCCTTCGTCAGCACGTAGACCTCCGCCTTGAACTTCGTGTGCGGCGTGATCGACCCGGGCTTCGCCAGCACCATCCCCCGCTCGATCTCCTCCTTGCCCACGCCCCGCAGCAGCAGGCCCACGTTGTCCCCCGCCACACCCTCGTCCAGCAGCTTCCGGAACATCTCCACCCCGGTCACCACCGTCTTCTTCTCGGCGCCCAGGTCCACCATCTCGACCTCCTCGCCAACCTCCACCTTCCCTCGCTCGATCCGGCCCGTCGCCACCGTCCCGCGACCCGTGATGCTGAACACATCCTCCACCGGCATCAGGAACGGCTTCTCCGTGTCACGCTCCGGCTCCGGGATGTAGTCATCCACCGCCGCCAGAAGCTCCGTGATCGAGTCCGCCCACTCGCTCGTGGGCTGCTCCAGCGCCTTCAGCGCGCTCCCCGTGATCACCGGAAGATCGTCGCCCGGGAAGTCGTACTCGCTCAGCAGCTCCCGAACCTCCAGCTCCACCAGCTCGATCAGCTCCTCGTCGTCCACCATGTCCACCTTGTTCAGGTAGACCACGATGTACGGCACGTTCACCTGACGGGCCAGAAGAATGTGCTCGCGCGTCTGCGGCATCGGGCCGTCCGCCGCGCTCACCACCAGAATCGCCCCGTCCATCTGCGCCGCCCCCGTGATCATGTTCTTCACGTAGTCGGCGTGCCCCGGGCAGTCCACGTGCGCGTAATGACGGTTCTCCGTATGGTACTCCACGTGCGCCGTCGCGATGGTGATCCCCCGCTCCCGCTCCTCGGGGGCCTTGTCGATGTTGTCGAACGACACGTACTCCGCCAGGCCCTTCTCCGCCTGCACTTCCGTGATCGCCGCCGTCAGCGTCGTCTTCCCGTGATCGACGTGACCGATCGTCCCTACGTTTACGTGCGGCTTCGTCCGCTCGAACTTCGCCTTTGCCATTTGACTCGTCCTCGACGTGCTGTTCGGTACGCTGTCTGTTGTCTCGGAGGCGACGGGTGGCCGGCTGCCGCCGGCCGCTCTGGCCCGCCCCACTCCCCTTCTCGGCTAACGAGCTCGCGCCGGGATTTGAACCCGGGACCTCTTCCTT
>JBPRGE010000137.1:0-4708 GCA_051418035.1 Candidatus Longimicrobiales bacterium M2_2A_002 | reverse complement strand
CCTACCCGACCTTCGCCTCCGGCCGGGCGGTGCCCGCCCGCATCAGGTACCGGTTCAGCTTGGCGATGTAGTCCACGCTGATCCCCTTCGGGCACGCGTTCTCGCACGCGCCGTGGTTCGTGCAGTGGCCGAAGTTCTCGGCGTTCATCTGGGCGACCATGCCCAGCGTCCGCTCGGTGCGCTCCGGCTGGCCCTGCGGCAGCAGGTTCAGGTGGCTCACCTTCGCGGCCGTGAACAGCATGGCCGAGGCGTTGGGGCACGCGGCCACGCATGCGCCGCAGCCGATGCAGGTGGCCGCGTCGAAGGCGAGGTCCGCGTTGTCCTTCGGCACCGGGATCGCGTTGGCGTCCTGGGCCGAGCCGGTCCGAACGGAGATGTATCCGCCCGCCTGCATGATGCGGTCGAACGCGCTCCGATCCACGATCAGGTCCTTGATCACGGGGAACGCGTCGGCACGCCACGGCTCGATCCAGACTTCGTCGCCATCCTCGAAGGCCCGCATGTGGAGCTGGCACGCCGTGGTCTCCTTCCACGGCCCGTGGGCGATCCCGTTGATCATCATGCTGCACGTGCCGCAGATCCCCTCGCGGCAGTCGTGATCGAATGCTACGGGCTCGCGTCCCTCGGTGGTCAGTCTCTCGTTCAGCACGTCGAGCATCTCGAGGAAGGACATCGCTTCCGAGACGTCATCCAGCTCGTACGCCTCGAAGCCTCCCCGAGCGCCATGGGACGCCTGTCTCCAGATATGCAGTGTCAATCTCATGGTGCGCCCCTCACTTGTACGACCGCTGCGACGGCGTGACGTATTCGAACTCGAGCTGCTCCTTGTGCAGCGTCGGCTCCTCTCCGACTCCGTTGTACTCCCAGACCGAGACGTAGCTGTACTCCTCGTCGTTCCGCTTGGCCTCGCCCTCCTCGGTGGTGTGCTCCACGCGGTAGTGGGCGCCACACGACTCGTCGCGGTCCAATGCGTCGTACGCCATGATCTCGGCGAACTCGAGGAAGTCGGCCACCCGGCCGGCCACCTCCAGCGACTGGTTCAGCGTTTCCGCGCTGCCCGGCACCTTGACCTCCTGCCAGAACCGATCGCGGAGGTCTCCGATCCTGGAGATCGCCTCCTTCAGACCCTCCTCATCCCGGGCCATGCCGATGTGCTCCCAGACGATCTGGCCGAGCTCGCGGTGGAAATCGTGGACGGTCTTGTCGCCGTCGACCGCCAGGAGCCGGCTGATCTTGTCCTCCACCGCGTCCACGGTCTCCTTCACCGCGGGGTCGCCGGCCTCGGTCTCCGAGTGGCCCGCACGGGCCAGGAAGTCGCTGACCGTGGACGGGAGCACGAAGTAGCCGTCGGCCAGCCCCTGCATCAGGGCGCTGGCGCCCAGGCGGTTCGCGCCGTGGTCACTGAAGTTCGCCTCCCCGCCCACGAACAGGCCGGGGATCGTGCTCTCCAGGTTGTAGTCGACCCACAGCCCGCCCATGGTGTAGTGCGGTGCCGGGTAGATCCGCATCGGCACCTGGTACGGGTTCTCGCCCGTGATCTTCTCGTACATCTCGAAGAGGTTGCCGTAGCGCTCCTCGATGGTGTCCTTCCCGAGCCGCTCGATGGCGTCCGCGAAGTCGAGGTACACGCCGTTCTCCATGGGGCCCACACCGCGGCCTTCGTCCACGGCTTCCTTCGCTCGCCGCGACGCGATGTCACGGGGCGTGAGGTTGCCGAAGCTCGGGTAGAGCCGCTCCAGGTAGTAGTCCCGGTCCTCCTCCGGGATCTGATTCGGCGGGCGGTCGTCATCCGGGTCCCTGGGCGCCCAGATCCGGCCATCGTTACGGAGCGACTCGCTCATCAGCGTCAGCTTCGACTGGTAGTGCCCGCTCGGCGGGATGCACGTGGGGTGGATCTGAGTGAAGCACGGGTTCGCGAACCCGGCCCCCCGTCGATGCGCCCGCCACGCCGCGGTGACGTTGCACCCCTTGGCGTTGGTCGACAGGTAGAAGACATTGCTGTACCCGCCCGTCGCGATCACCACGACATCCGCCAGGTGGACATCGATCTCGCCGGTGACCATGTCCCGGGTCACGATCCCCCGGGCGCGACCATCGGCCACGATCACGTCCAGCATCTCGTGGCGGGAGTACTCCCTGACGGTCCCGTCCGCCACCTGCCGCTCCAGCGCCTGGTAGCAGCCGAGCAGGAGCTGCTGCCCCGTCTGGCCCCGGGCGTAGAACGTCCGGGCCACCTGGGCTCCGCCGAACGAGCGGTTGTCCAGCAGCCCGCCGTACTCCCGGGCGAACGGCACGCCCTGGGCCACCGCCTGGTCGATGATGTTGTTGGACAGCTGCGCCAGCCGGTAGACGTTCGCCTCACGCGACCGGAAGTCGCCGCCCTTCACCGTGTCGTAGAACAGCCGGAAGACGCTGTCGCCGTCGGCCCGGTAGTTCTTCGCGGCGTTGATCCCGCCCTGGGCCGCGATGCTGTGGGCCCGCCGGGCGCTGTCCTGGTAGAAGAAGACCTTCACGTTGTAGCCCATCTCGCCCATGGTGGCGGCCGCCGCGCCGCCCGCCAGACCGCTGCCTACAACGATGACCTCGTATTTCCGTCGGTTCGCCGGGTTGACCAGCTTCATGTCGAACTTGTGGTTGTCCCAC
Source organism: Candidatus Longimicrobiales bacterium M2_2A_002 (assembly GCA_051418035.1). Classification (GTDB taxonomy): domain Bacteria; phylum Gemmatimonadota; class Gemmatimonadetes; order Longimicrobiales; family RSA9; genus JAWVYT01. The sequence continues at coordinate 2,065 of JBPRGE010000137.1, read as the reverse complement.
TTCTCGCTGATCGGTCCCGGCGGGATCTTCGCGTTGAGCTCCATCAGACTATCACTCCCGTCAGGACGGCGATCGGAATCGACAGGTACCCGATCGTGATCAGGACCGCGATGATCGCCGCGCCCGGCCTGCGGTAGTTGTTGTATTGGGGGTTGTTGACCCCGAATGTCTGCAGCGCGCTCCAGAGCCCGTGATACAGGTGCATCCCGAGCGCCACCACACCGACCATGTAGATCCCGGCCACGGGCAGCGACTGGAATCCGACCACCACGTTGTGGTACGCGTCCCCGGCGATGAAGTCGGGGTGCACGTCCCCGGTGGTCAGGTGCAGCAGGTGGAACGCGACGAACGCGAAGATCGCGATCCCGCCCCACATCATGGCCCGCGACATCCAGTTGAAGACCTGCGGGTCGTACTTCTTGTACCGCGTGGTACGGGCCCGCCGCTTCTGCAGCCACAGCTGGATGTAGGCGATCACGTGGACGCCCAGCGCCGCCAGCAGCACGACCCGGGCGATCCAGAGCACGCTCTTCTCAGGGAAGAGCGGCTCCCCGACCACCCGCAGCCACTCGGCGTAGTGGTTGAACGCCTCCGCGCCGAGGAACAGCTTCAGGTTCCCCGCCAGGTGCGCCACGATGTAGAGGAAGAGCAGGATCGACGCGGACGCCATCAGCAGCTTCTTGCCGATGGACGTCCCCGTCACCCGCACGTGTTGGGTCTCTGGCATGATCCGCCCCTAGTCGAGCTTGGCCATGGTCTCGCGGACCGCCGCGGCGCTCGCCTCCAGCGAGGACTGCTCGTCGGCCGTCAGCTCGACCTCGATGATCTCCTCCAGGCCGCCCGCACCCAGCTTGCACGGCACGCCGAGGAACAGGTCCTCGATCCCGTACTCGCCCTGCAGCCACGCGGCGCACGGCAGGATCCGCTTCTTGTCCAGCACGATCGCCTCGGCCATCTGCGCCACTGCGGCGCCGGGCGCGTAGTAGGCGCTCCCCTCCTTCAGGTAGCCGACGATCTCGCCGCCGCCCTTTCGCGTCCGCTGGATGATCTCCTCGAGCCGGTCCCGCTCGATGAAGTGCGTCACCGGGATCCCGGCCACCGCGGTCATGCTCACCACCGGGACCATGCTGTCCCCGTGGCCGCCGAGCACCAGCGCCTGGATGTCCTCCACGCTGACGCCCATCTCCATGGACAGGAACGTCCGGTACCGGCCCGTGTCCAGCACGCCGGCCATCCCGATCACCCGCTCCCGCGGGAAGCCGGTGGTCTCCTTGGCCACGTACGACATGATGTCCAGCGGGTTCGACACCATGATGATGATCGCGTCGGGCGACGTCTCCTTCACCTTCTTCGACACCTCCCGGACGATCTCCGTGTTCTTCATCAACAGGTCGTCCCGGCTCATCCCGGGCTTGCGGGCAAGGCCGGCCGTGATCACCACGATCTCGGAGCCCGCCGACTCCTCGTAGCCGTTCGAGCCGACGATCCGCGTGTCCCACCCCTCGATCGGGGCGGACTCGTACATGTCCAGCCCTTTACCCTGCGGAATCCCGTCCGCGATATCGACCATCACGACCTCGCGGGCGAGACTGCGTCGTGCGATTCCCTGTGCAGCCGTCGCGCCGACATGCCCTGCGCCGACCACCGTGATCTTGCCAACCATGATTACCTCGGGTCGTTTATTGGTGGAATTTGGCCCCAGCGTCGGCAACGTAGGAAGGTGCTGAAGGGGTGTCAACGAAAGAGGGACGGAGGGGACATCCCGGCGGGGTCACGGGGTTCGGCGCTTCGGCGGCGGGTGGCGGTCGAGTCGAGGGGGCGTCCCGGCAGGGTCAGGGTTCGGCCCTTTCAGCCTCCGGCCCGCCTCACTCCTCACTCCTTACTCCTTACTCCTTACTCCTTACTCCTTACTCCTTACTCCTTACTCACCCCCCGATCTGCGACAGCGCGAGCAGCCCGCCCGAGCCCTCGGCGCTGCCCTGCACGAGGTTGTGACGCTCGGGCTTGATCCGGAGCGTCTCCTCGATGAGCGGCTCCAGCGGCTCGCCGGCCCGGAGCGGGTCGC
>JBPRGE010000136.1:0-8443 GCA_051418035.1 Candidatus Longimicrobiales bacterium M2_2A_002 | reverse complement strand
GACCGCCAGCGCCGTCATCGGCGGCCTGCTGCCGATCCTGTGGGGCCACGGCACCGGCGCCAGCGTCATGAAGCGGATCGCCGCGCCCATGGTCGGCGGGATGGTCAGCGCCACGCTCCTGACCATGCTCGTGATCCCCGTGGTCTACTCGGCGTGGCGGGAATGGCAGCTGAACCGGGCCGGGATCGACGCTGAAGCAGTGACGTCGGCGGCGCGGCCGGACCCGGGCCCCGCAGCCGAGACGGCGAGCTGACGACTGCAGTATGGGAGGAGCGATGACCGTGAACGAGAACGGCCGGCCGGAGGTTCTGGTCCTGGTGAACGACGCGAGCCTCGCCGAGGAGCTGACGTCGGAGCTGGAGTCGGCCGGATTCGCTCCGGACGTGGCCACGAGCCTGGACCTGGCGCTGGAACAGGCCTCGCAGAGCGGCCATGAAGCCTACGTGGTCGATGTCGCGCTACCCGACGGGGCCGGCTATCGGTTCGCGGCGAGGCTCAGAGAGGCCGGGCACGACGAGCCGATCCTGCTCCTCTCGGCGCCCCACGCGGGCGAGGACCTGCTCCCGGTCCAGCGCGGCTGGGCGGGTTTCCAACCCGCGGTCTGGGAAGGCCTCCACGATGCGCCGCAAGCCCTCAGGGCGCTGCTCCGCCACGAGCAGCCCCGGACCGCCCGGCGGCTCCACTATGCCGGGATCACTCTCGACCGGGTGGAGCGGCGCCTGTGCGTCAATGGCCGTGAGATCCGCCTCACCCCGGCAGAGTGGGACATCCTCGACCACCTGGTCTCCCACGCCGAACACGTGGTCGAGCGCGAGGACCTGATGCGGGCCGTGTGGGGACCCGAGCCGGACCTCAGCTCCAACGCCCTCGACGTCCACATGGGACACCTGCGGAAGAAGCTGGCCGGCGCCGGTCACGCCGATGTCATCGAGACGATCCGCGGGCGCGGCTATATGCTCCGGGTCACCGGGAACGAACCCGGATGACGTCCCGGGACGGCCGGTGTCGGGCCGTGCCTCATCCCGCCGCTGCTCAGGGCACGAACCGCCCGGTGACCCCCAGCGCCTCGTTGGTCTTCCGGATGGACGCCGCTCCGTCCGGCTCCAGCTTCGTCAGGGCCCGGTTGGCGTCAATGGTCTCGGGAATCACGATCGCCTGGTTGTCCACCATGTAGGCGTAAAACGCCTCGTCGCCCTGGACACTCAGCATATCCTCCCACAACGCTACCTCGTAGAGATTGTCGTGGGGTCGGCCGAGATCGGCTATCAGCTCCTTGACGACGTTCGGCGCGGCCAGGCCGTCGGCCATACGGATGAAGGCGATGCGCGAGGACGTTCGCAGCGCCGCGATCACTTCTTCTTTCGAGGCCTCGCGCGTCAGCTGCACGGACCAGTAGTGCAGGTGGGCAAGCGTTTCCGGCACCTTCACCGCCATCGTGACGACGTCGAGATCCGGGTCGACGCTCTGCGCGTCAGGGCCCTGGTGGCTGGGGATCTCCGGCTCCGGGACCAGCGTGTTCATGATACCGCCGAGGTGGCTTTCCCACGGGTCCGTGGCGCGTCGCAGGAGCGTGCCCCGGGCGCGCTTCAGGCGTGGCCCCGGGCTGACGAGGCGGTCCTGGGGCTCGCGGGTGTGGCCCTGCCGCTGGGCGTGGCTCTGGGCGCGGCCGCCGAAACGGTGCTCCTGAAGCGGCTGCAGGTCGGCAGCGCGCTGCTGGCGGTGGCGGGGTGGCAGCTCCTGGTCGGCGCCATCCTGCTCCTTGGGGTATCGGCGGTGACCGAGCGGGGGCCCATTATCTGGTCCACCGAGCTCACGGCCGCCCTCGCGTTTCTGGCGCTCCCCGGGACGGCCGTCGGGCTCGGGCTGTGGTACTGGCTTGTGCAGCGTGAGGCCGTGAGCCGGCTGGCGGGGTTCATGTTCATGGTCCCCGTGGCGGGGCTGCTGCTCGCGTGGGCGTTCTTCGAGGAAACCGTGACCGCCCGCCAAGGCGTGGGGCTGTTGCTCGCACTCGGTGCGATCGGCCTGGCGAGCGGATTGGTGCGCGGCTCCCGGGGGCGCGCCGCTGCCCCTGTGACTCGCCCCGTACCCATAGGAGAGTGATGCGTCTCTGGTACCTGCGCCCGGACACTCCGCGGCTCCCCGCACGCGTCAGCGCCGGGGAGTCGGCGGCGGTCCTGATCGGAAGCTGGCCCGTCCAAGCCGGACAGCACGTCTAGCTGGCCGTGCAGGTCACCGGAGCCGGCGGAGCGCGGGGCGTGCTCGGGGCCCGTTCGCGCTCCTCCGTCACAGCCGGTCCAACTGGACCCGGGGCAGGAGCTCCATCACAGCGTCGGCGCGGCCCATGCTGGTGCCACTGGATCCCGCCGTCGCAGCGCCTGCGGCGGTCCCGAGCCGGAGCCCGGTCGGCAGGTCGTCACCGCGGGCGAGGGCGACACCGAGGCCGGCGACGAACGAGTCTCCGGAGCCCACCGTGCTCTTCGGCTCCACCTCCGGCGGCACGATGCGCCAGGCCCGCTCGCCGTGGACGGCCACCGCACCCCGGGCGCCCATGGAGATCACGACCGTTCCGCCAGTTCGGGCCGCGAGTTCCCGCGCTGCCTGGAGTACCGCGTCCACGTCGGGCAGACGTCGTCCCAGGAGCCCTTCGGCCTCCCGGACGTTGGGCTTGATCACGTCGGGCCGCGCATCGAGGCTGTCACGCAGCGGGGGGCCGTGAGCGTCCAGGATCGTGCTCGCCCCCCGCTCCCGTCCACGCCGCACCAAGCCGGCGAACCAGTCGGAGGACATCCCGGGAGGGAGGCTGCCGGCGAGGACCAGCACTCGCCCGGCCTGGAGCCAGAAGTCCAGCACCTCGGCGAGCGCGTCCACGTGCTCCGCATCCACCGGCGGACCGGGCCCGTACACGCTCGTGGCCTCGCCGGGACCGGCCACGACCGTCATGTTCACCCGGGTTCGGCCCGGCACATGGATGAAATGTCGCTGGACGCCCTCGGCATCCAGGGCGGCCTCCACGATGCGTCCCGTCTCGCCGCCGAGGAACCCGAACGCAATGGTGGGCCAGCCCAGCCGGTGCGCAACACGGGAAGCGTTGATGCCCTTTCCCGCCGGATCGAGGTGTGTCTCCCGCGCCCGGTTCACGCTCCCGGGCTCGAAGCCGTCCACGAACATCGTCTGGTCCACGGCCGGGTTCGGCGTCACGGTGATGATCATCGGGCCGCCCCGGGTCTGCGGCCTCGCGACGGCTTCCCGCTTGGCGGCAGGGGGTCACACGGCGACATCGAGTGTCTCTCCGGGTTGCAGGTCTCGCCATGCGCCATCGATCCGGATGGATACCGGTTCCGGCCGGTCGCTGTCGGCCGTGACTCTCAGCGATGCCCGGCTCAGCTCCACGTCGAGCCAACGTCCACGCCAGTGGATGCTGCAGCGGACCCGACGCAGCCGGGGCGGCATCTCCGGTTCGAAGAGGACACCTTCCGGTCGAAGCCGCGCCCCGACGTAACGGGTCAGGACGATCCCCACGGTCCCGGCCATGGCGCCCAAGTGGATCCCCTCCGGCGTCGATCCACCCTGAACGTCGTCGATGTCGCTCCGGACCGCTTCGAGGAATAGGCGGCAACCCTCCTCGCAATCGAGGTGGTGGACGACGGACGCGAAGACCGTCTTGCTCAGCGTGGAGCCGTGGGATGTCCGCCCGCGGTAATAATCGACGGTCCGCTCGAGAGTTTCGCGGTCGAAGGAATACCCCATGCCCTCCAGGAGCGGCTGGAGCTCGTCCACTTCGAACAGGTAGAAGAGCATGGTGGCGTCGGCCTGTTTGGAAACCTGATACCGATCCGGGGTGTCGTCTTCCGCTTTCAGGATCCGGTCCAGCCTTTCGATGTTACCGTACCGCTCCCGGTAGCCATCCCAGTCGAAGGGTTTCAGTTCTGCGTAGCCCTCGAACTGCTCCAGGATGCCATCGTCCACGAACGGCACGAAGAGCCCCCCGGCGATCTCGTGCCAGCGGTCCAGGTCCTCCTGCCGGATCGCGAGCTGGGCGAGAAGCTCCCCTCGGTAGAAGCTCCCGACCTCGTCGAGGACATCCAGCGCCCGCCGGAGGCACCACGCGGCCATGACGTTCGTATAGGCGTTGTTCCGCAGCCCTCCCGCCTCGGAGCCCGGATACTTCTCGTGATACTCGTCAGGCCCCATGACGCCGACGATCTCGTAGCGCTCGCGTTCCTCGGTCCACGTCGCAAGGCTGGCCCAGAACCGCGCGATCTCGAGAATCATCTCCGCCCCGTGGGCCCGGAGGAACTCCAGGTCTCCCGTGCCGCGCCAGTAGCACCAGACATTGTAGGCGATGGCGGCATTGACGTGCCGCTGAAGATGGCTCCAATCAGGGCCCCACTCCCCCGAGCGGGGATTCAGGTGGAGCTCCTGCGTCGCTTCCCGGCCATCGTGACTGCTCTGCCACGGGTACATCGCGCCCTCGTAGCCGGCCTCCCGGGCCAACTGGCGGGCGGAATCCAGGCGGTAGTAGCGGTACAGCAGAAGCGAGCGCGTGATGTCGGGCTGCCGCATCGTGTAGAAAGGTAGAACGAAGAGTTCGTCCCAGAAGATGTGGCCGCGATACGCCTCGCCGTGGAGCCCCCGGGCGGGCGCACCCACATCAAGGCCCACGGTGTGAGGCGAAACAGTCTGCAGCAGGTGGAAGATGTGCAGCCGAAGGGTGAGCTGTTCGCGTGCGAGTAGCTCTGCCGACTGTTCGTCCCCGATCTCGATGTCGTAACGCCGCCAGAGCGCTTCCCAGGCATGGCGGTGCGAGGCGAGCAACCGATCGAAACCATCGGCCTCGCGGACGGCGTGTCGCGCCTCGATCCCGGGCTCGCCGATACCCCGGTCGTGTGAGGAGAAGAGCGCCACCGTCTTCTCGACTCGGATGGTCGCCCCCTCCGTTACCTCGAGCTTGATCTCCTCGCCGATGGCGTCCGCCTCGTCATCCAGGATCCTGCGCTCGGCCCGGGCGCGCTCGCCGTCCGCGTACACACGCGTTCGCGCCGCCTGCCCCACCTCGAAGCGGGACTGTACGTTGCGGGCGACGAGGTAGACGCCCTCGGGTGCGACGGGGCCACGATCCACGGTCTCCAAGTGCCGGCTCGCGAGCTGACGATAGCGGGCGACCCCCACGTTCCGGACCGAACCGTCGATCGAGGACCGGAACCGGATGCCGCCGGCCCAGTTTTCTGGGGTGACGCGGTAGTCGATGGACCCGAGATGTGGGTAGGCCATGCTCACGATCCGGCGACTCTCGAGGCGTGTTCGCCGCCCCGCGGCGTCACGAATGCGGAATCGACGCATCAACAGACCGTCCCGGAGGTTGAGCTCCTGCCGGTAGGACAGGACCTCCACCTCGCCCAGGTTCAACCATTCGCCCTCCTCGGGGCGGAAGGTGAGGGGCAGCCAGTTCGGGACGTTGACGAGGTCTTCGTTGACCACCGTGCGACCGGCCACCTCGCTCGCGAGGCGGTTGTAGCCCCCCGCCACGTAGGTTCCCGGGTAGTGCACCTCGTCCGCCCGGGCTTCTTCGGCGGCCCCGCGGGTGACCCAGTGGCCGTTGCCCAGAGCGCACAGAGCCTCGCGGAGCGACTCTTCCTCCCGGTTGAACCCGTCGTACGCCAGTACCCAGGCTTCCGGTTCTCCGGGACCGGCTCGCGGCGGCGTCTCCTGCATTCGTACACTCATTTCTGGCCCTCCTCGACCCATTCCGCAATACGGTTCAGCAACTCGCGGACCTCGACGACATCCTGGAGCGAGTAGCAAGCGGCTGTGGGTCGCGGCAGCTCGGCCACCAGGATCCCGGTCCCGTCCTCCTCCAGCGCACGGAACGCATCCTCGTCGGTGATGTCGTCTCCGATGTATATGGCCCACACATCCGCGCGATCGAGATCCAGCGCCCCCAGCAGCCAGCGCACGGCACGGCCCTTGTCCCACTCCATCACCGGGCGCAGCTCGAAGACCTTCTTGCCTCCGGTCTTGCGAAGTTCCGGCCGAGAGTCCAGGGCTTCGTCGACGACGCGTTCCACCTCGGGAACGAGCCCGCTGTCGACCAGGCGGTAATGAACCGCAACGGCATACGTCTTGTCCTCGACGAGGACGCCCGGAATCCGGCTCGTCCGCCGGCGGATCTCGTCAGCCGCCGCCGACACGACCGGCACAAGCTCCTCAGTCCCCTCAAGGTGCAGGTCCCCGGCCCCAGGAGCCGAGACATCGAAGCCGTGGCTGCCCGCGTAGTTGATGCCAGGGATCCCGACCAGGGCTTCCACGTCGTCGCGCCCTCTCCCACTCACAATGGTGACCGGACACGCGCGGGCCAGGCGGGTCAGCGCCTGGCGCATGTCCGGCGAAAGCTCCGCCTGGTCCGGTCGATCCACGATGGGCGTCAGCGTGCCGTCGTAGTCGAGGAAGACCGCGGGCGTCCGACCGCCGTGTGCACGCACCAGGTGGGGCCAATCCGTGAGAGCGTTCGGCCGCAGGTCCTCCCGGTTCCGAAACCAGGACCGGAGCCGCTCAGCGGAGAGCCCCTCGAAGTCACGGACCACCCAGTGAGCGCCCCGCTCTCGCAGCTCCGTGGCCTGGCCACCACGGGCCACCCCGACCACGAGCCCGAACTCCCCCGCCCGGCCGGCTTCGACTCCGGAAACGGCGTCCTCAAACACCACGGCGTCCGCCGCGTCGACATCCCCCAACCGGTCGAGCGCCGCCAGGAAGATGTCGGGCGCCGGCTTCCCTCGGAGGCCCAGCTCGTCGGACACTACGCCATCGATCCGGACATCAAAGAGCTGCCCCAGTCCGCACGTCTCCAGGATCAACTCGGCGTTCCTGCTGGACGAGGCGACTCCCACCGCGATGCCGTCCGCTTGGAGGCTCTCCACGAGACGGACGGCCTCGCGGTCGACGTCGACACCGGCCTGCTGGACACGCTCGCGGAAGAGGCGATTCTTTCGGTCCCCGAGGGCCGCCACCGTGTCCGATCCGGCAGGCTCGGCCGGGTTCTCCTCCGGGAGCGTGATTCTCCGCGAAGCCAGGAAGGCCCGCACGCCGTCGTAGCGTGGCCGACCGTCCACATGGAGCCGGTAGTCGTCCTTGGTGAACGGGCGAAACGATCCTCCTCCTTCTTCGCTCCCGGCCCGCTCCCGCAGGAAACGGTCGAACGTTTCCTTCCAGGCGGCGAAGTGCAGGCCGGCCGTGAAGGTGAGCACGCCGTCGAGGTCGAAGACGACCGCCTCAGGCAGGGAACGCGGGTTCATGACTCCGCCGTCGTGGCTCATATTCGCTGGTACCTCCCGTTGCAACGTGGCAGACCTCGCGCTTACGGATCGAGGGCGCCGGAAGGGTCGTCGTCGCCGTCCTTTCAGGGCTCACCGTCCGGCTCGGTCGGTTGCAAGGTATCCGGCGGCATGTTAAACGACGCTGAACCTGCCGTGAAGTCCCGTTAACCCCGCCCGCGTCCAACGGAAATCCGTGTCCCGGTTCGTCCGGAAGACGGGTCGGGGGAATCTATCCAACCGGAGTGACCGCACCGGACCCGTCATCCGTGCGCCTGCTCGGTCCTCGGTCCCAGCCAGCGGTGCAGGTAGACCCGCTCGAAGCCGAACACGCCGCCGATCGCGATCGCGGCGTAGAGTACGATGGCGGGATCGCTTTTCAGCTTCATCGCCGTGAAGGCCGCAAGAACCACAACGTCAAAGACCAGCGCAGCAAGCAGGACAGGGCCTGCAGCCCCGATCTCGCGCCGCCGGAAACGGAACACGCCCCATTGGATCGCCATGTCCATCATGAGATAGAAAAACGCCCCCAGCGACGCGATGCGGCCGAGGTCGAAGAACACGGCCAGCGCCGAGGCGATGACGACGGTATAGACCAGCTCGTGACGCTGGATCGGACCCGACATGCCGAAATGGCTGTGCGGGATCATCTTCATGTCGGTCAGCATCGCCAGCATCCGAGACACGGCGAAGACACTGGCCAGCACATCCGAAGCGGTCGCCACCGCCGCAAGACCGACCGTGAGGAAAAACCCCGTCTGGCCGAGCGCGGGCTCGGCGGCTTCGGCAAGCGAATAGTCGCGCGCGGCGATGATCCGATCGATGGTCAGGCTCGATCCGACACCGAAAGCGACAAGAAGATAGACGACGACGCAAAGCGCGATCGAGATCATGATCGCCCGGCCCACATTGCGGTTCGGTTCCGTGACCTCGGCGCCGCTGTTGGTGATCGTGGTGAAGCCCTTGAACGCGAGAATTGCGAGCGCCACCGAGGCGATGAATCCGGTCGCGGTGAAGTCCCGGCCGGTCTCGGAGGCGGCGGCGAAACCGAAGCCGCTCGACCACAGCGCCGCGATCCCGAAAAGCGCGATGCCGCCGATCTTGATCGCGGCCATGACAAGGGAGACGAGCCCGAC
>JBPRGE010000135.1:0-2879 GCA_051418035.1 Candidatus Longimicrobiales bacterium M2_2A_002 | reverse complement strand
CCCGTGAACCAGAGGATCGCGCCCCGATGGCCGTGGAACTGCTCGCGGTCGGTGCGGGAGATCCGGCCCTTCTCCCAGTAGATGTTCCTGGACTTCGGCATAGTGTGACCTTCGGTCTTCGTGGTGGTAGTCGTATTCGTGTTCGGGGGGCGCGCTCGCCGTTGCCGGTGGGGTCAGCCTATCCGGCGTCCCCGGCGTCCCCGGCGTTTCTGTAGATCGGCTCGATCACTTCGAGGACGTGCTCGTGCACGCCGGGCGCCACGGCCAGGATCCCGTGGGGCTGGCGTGGGTTCTCCTTATTGTACCGGAGGCGCGTACCCAGGCAGTCGGTCACCGTTCCACCCGCCTCCCGCAAGATCACTTCCGGCGCGCACGTGTCCCACTCCTTCAGGTAGGGGACCGGGTGGACGTACACGTCCCGTTCGCCCTCGGCGATCAGCGCGCACTTCAGCCCGACGGACCCGCTGGGCTGCACGTCGGCGACACCGAGCGCGTCGCGCATCCGGTCGATGACCGGCTCGCTGTGGGAGCGCGACCCCGTCATCCGGAGCGCGTCGACGTCGGCCGGTGCCGGCTGCAGCGCCCGGGTCCCGCCGCTGTCCTCCACCCACGCGCCCTGTCCGGCCACGGCCCGGTACAGGAGATCGCCGTCCGGTCGGTAGACCACGCCCAGGACCGGCTCGTCGTCGACCACGAGACCGATCATGATGGAGAACTCGCCGTTTTCCGCGAGGAACTCCCGGGTCCCGTCGAGCGGGTCGACGATCCAGACGCGGCGGGCGTCGAGCCGGGCGAGGTCGTCGGTGGACTCCTCGGACAGGATGGCGTCGTCGGGGAACGCGTCCCGGATCCCGGCGACGATGACGCCATTGGCCGCGTGGTCGGCCTCGGTCACCGGCGACCCGCCCTCCTTGATCTGGACGGTGGCGTCGCCGTAGTACACGAGCGCGGCGTCGGCCGCGTCACGGGCGAGGCGCACGGCCGTCTGGATCTCGTCGTCGTATGCGTGGTTCGACACGGTGTCCGGGTTCCGGGAGTGGTGGAAGGCCCAACCTCGGCGGCCGGATCCTACCGGGGATCGGGCCCGGGTGCAAGGTCGCCTGCGACGGCGTCAGAGGGCCAGCGAGACGAGAACGGTCACGGCCGCGACCACGGTCAGCGTCAGCGGGGTTCCGAGCCGTGCGTAGTCGGTGAACCGGTACCCGCCGGGGCCGTAGACCATGGTGTTGGTCTGGTAGCCGATGGGCGTGAGGAACGACGCGGACGCGACGATGGCCAGCGCGATGGCGAAGAGCCGCGGGTCGGCGCCCACGCCCTCGGCGGTGGCCAGGGCGATGGGGAAGACGAGCGCGGCGGCGGCGTTGTTGGTGATGACCTCGGTCAGGATCACGGTGGTCAGGAGTATGCCCAGGAGGGCCGGCGTGGGCCCGATCCCGCCCAGTCCCGAGACCATCCCGTCGGCGACGATCGCGGCCAGCCCCGACGCCTGGATGGCGGCGGCGAGGCCGAACGCGGCGGCAATGACGACGATGACCTCGAGGTTCACGGCGGCCCGGGCCTCCTCCGGCGTCAGGATCCGGAGCCCGAGCAGCGCGAGCACGCCCAGGAGCGACGCGTTCAGGATCGACGTCACGCCCAGTGCGGCGCTGAGGACGATCGCGAGCCCGACGACCCCGACCACCGGCGCCTTCCGGCTCATCGATGGCGCGGAGCCGCCGAGTCGGGCGACCAGGAGGAAGTCGCGCCGGCCCTTCCACCGGGTGGCGAACCGGCTGTCGGACAGGAGGATCAGCGTGTCGCCGAGCTTGAGCGGGACCCGGCCCAGCTTGTCCGCCACCCGCTCACCGGACCGGTGGATGGCGACGACGGCGGCCTGGTAGACCCCGCGGAACCCGACCTCCTTCAGCGTCTGCCCGACCAGCGGGGAGCCCTCCCCGATGACCGCCTCGAAGAACGTGTGGTCGGGGTCGTCGAAGAAGTCGAGCTGGTCGCTCTCGGCCGATACGAGTCCCCGGTTCTTGTGCAGCTCCACCACGTCCTCGGCCCGGCCGACGAGCGTGAGCCGGTCGCCGCCGCGCAGCGTCGTGCGCGGGCTGACGGGCGTGATGGGCAGCCCGTCGCGCACGATCTCCGCGAGGAAGAGGCCGGTCAGCCGCCGGAGCCCGGCCTCCTCGATGGTCTGGCCGTCGAGCGGGCCGTCGCGGACGACCTCCATGTTGACCACGAACTGCCGGAGCTCCTCCGCGTCCTGCTGGAGCGGCCCCCGGCGGTCGGGGAGCAGGATCGGGGCGAGGACCAGGATCAGGACCATCCCGAGGAAGGCGACGGGGAGCCCGTACGGCGTGAGCTCGAACATCCCCAGCGGCTCCCGGCCGGACGCCTCGAGCAGCCCCGAGACCACCAGGTTCGTGGACGTCCCGATCAGCGTGACCATCCCGCCGAGGATCGACGCGAACGAGAGCGGCATCAGGAACCGGGACGGCGCGTACCCCTCCCGCTCCGTCCACTGGCTGACCTGCGGCGAGAGCATCGCCACGATCGGCGTGTTGTTCAGGAACGCCGACGCGCCGAGCGTCGAGATCGTGACCCGGGCGAGGCTCCTGCGCCGCCCCCGGGACCGGCCGAGGACCCACCGGATCACCGGCTGCAGCGCGCCCGTCTTCTCCGTGGCCGCGGCCAGGATGAAGAGCGCCGCCACCGTGATCGGCGCGGGATTGCTGAACCCCGAGAACGCCTGCGACGGCGTGACGATGCCCATCACCATCAGGAAGATCACGCCCACCAGCAGCGTCAGCGATGGCGAGAACCGGTCCGTCGCCATGACCGCCAGGACCCCGACGAGGGTGGCGAGCGTGATCCAGGCTTCGACGGTCATGGAG
>JBPRGE010000134.1:0-12463 GCA_051418035.1 Candidatus Longimicrobiales bacterium M2_2A_002 | reverse complement strand
AGGCGTCGGCCGCGCCCCGAATGCCAGGAGGTTGTGTCGGCGGAGCACGCGACCGACTTCGATGGTGCGGCGCAAGGTGCTCCTGCCCTGTCGGGACCGAGAGTGGGTCGCCATGATCTTGCCCTCACGTCGTTGTCGGGGACCGCAGTCACTTGGGTAACGGTGCTCTGGCGTCACCGCGTGCGGTGGTCCGGTCTCATGATTCCAAGATTAGCGCTGGATCGTGAAACCGCAGTTAGATGTTCATGAAGCCTTCGTCATTGTGGGCGGGCCGCCCCCGGTCATGAAGCAGGTCTCACCCGGAATTCACCCTCGCCTCATCCCCTGGAAGGCATCTTCGGGAAACCGTTGCGGCTGGATCACGGAACCGCTACAGGAGGTTCACATGAGCATCCTCGCCTGGATCGTTGTCGGGATCGCGTTCGTCGGACTGCACGTCGTGATGCACCGGGGCCATTCGATCGCCGGAGACGGGCGGGGCCATGGCCACGGGGCGGGCGGATGCTGCGGCGGACATGCTGATGCCGGCTCGCACCACGGGGGGTACGCACGGCGTCACGAAGAGACGTCCAGTCAGGAGTGAGAGCCCCATGAAGGTCGCCTCATGGAGATCTCACGGTCACCTCATCCCCTGGGTGCCATGCTTCTGAAGCAGGGACGGCGCCCGGGCATGGTGCTCATTGGACATCAGGGGATGCCGCCGGGGATCAGACGGAAACGTGCACAGGACGGAGGCAGCTGATGGAGTGGCACCCGAGCGATCAGTCGGCCGGCGGAGGCTCACCCGAGTTGCGGGCACGCCCGAACGGAGCATGCGGCGGCACTGCCGTGCACGAGCTTCTTGGAAGCGCGTCGGTCTTCGCCGCCGTCGTGACCGCGATCGTGAACGAAGCTCTCGGCAAGGTATCGGGGGACCATGCCCTGACCCTCGGCCAGCTCCGGTTCCTCGAGCTCATCGAGCAGGGCGGCGAGTCGAACATGACCGACATCGCCAGGAGCATCGCCATCAGCAACGCGGCGGTGAGTCGCACTGTGGACAAGCTCGTGGATCGCGGCCTGGTCGCCCGGCGGGCAGGCAGCGAGGACCGGCGGATCATCTGGCTCGACCTCACGGATTCGGGGGACACCGTGCTGGCCGACTACCGGGCCAGGATCGAGTCCAGCCTCATCCGAAGCCTCCAGCAAGAGTCGGCAGGCCAGCTGAGCGAGATGGCCCTGACCCTGGACCGGATGACCCGCACGCTGCTGGACGCACAGGAGGGCGAGCCTCCGCCCTGCCGCGGCTGCATCGCGTGCAACCTCTTCCGGCGGGCGGAGTGCCCTCTGGGGACCGGGCGTCCTCACGCGGCATGTCACTCGGAACCCGCAGCGACCCCATAGACCGCGAACCGGAACCTGACGACGATTATGCACAACGTGCTCTTTCGATTCGGCCACCTGACCATCACCACGTACGGCGTCATTCTGGCGATCGCCGTGCTCGTGGCAGGACAGCTCTTCGCACGGGGAATGAAGCGGACCGGCCAGAGCGCCGATGATGCGTGGTCCGTCGTGACCTGGGCGCTGATCGGCGGACTGGTCGGCGCGAAGCTGTACTACGTGATCCTGACCCAGGATCCGGCGGCCCTCTTCTCCCGGGCGGGGTTGGTCTGGTACGGCGGGCTCATCGGCGGCGCCATTGCCGTCGCATGGCCGATCCGACGCCGGGGGCTCCCGGTCCTTCGCACCCTCGACGCCCTCGCCCCGGCGGCCGCCCTCGGCCACGCCATCGGGCACGTGGGCTGCTTCTTCTCGGGGGACAGTTACGGCCTGCCGTCGGACCTCCCGTGGGCCGTGGCGTTCCCCAACGGGATGCCGCCGAGCACGGCGGGGAACCTGCGCGCACAGTTCGGCGTGGACATCCCGGCGACCATTCCGGACTCCGCGCTCCTGACGGTGCACCCCACCATGCTCTACTCGACGATCATCCTGTCGCTCCTGGCCATCGGCCTCTGGTGGGGGCTGAAGCGACAGGGGCCGGCCGGCCTCGTGTTCGGGGCGTACCTGGTCCTGGCCGGTATCGAGCGCTTCTTCATCGAGTTCCTGCGGGCCAAGGACGATCGCTTCCTCGCCGGGTTCACGACCGCCCAGACGATCGCCGTCATTCTGATCCTGATCGGCGCCGCTCTGGTGATGACACGGCTCCAGGGCAAGAGGCATCCGTTGCCGGAACCCTCTCCGGACAGCACCCGGGCCTCTCCTTCTCGGACGGCGGTCTGAAGCGCGGGTGAGCGTGGCGCGAGGGGACGACGGGGATCGATGGCGACGACGGCGAAGCCGCGCGACCGGGGCCCGGCTCCTCCTCGTCGTGGCTGGCGTCGCGCTTCTCGTTGTCCTCGCGCGGGTGCAGGTATTCGGGGCCGGCCGATTCGAGGCCCGAGCCCGGGACAACCACCTGCGGCCCTTTCCGACCGGCGCAGCCAGGGGCACGATCCTCGATCGTGACGGCCGGGTCCTGGCGCACGACATTCCCGGGCACGACGTGGTGCTGCTCCCCGCCCCTGAGGACTCGATCACAGGGCGACTCGAGCGCCTGGCCCCGGTGCTCGAGCTGGATTCGGCCCGGATTGAAGCCATCCTCGAGCGGCGCCGGCGCGCCCCGGGACGCCCCATCACCCTGATCCGGAACGCGACCGACAGGGAGGTGGCCCGGCTCGAGGAGAACCGGTTCCGCTTCCCCGAGGTCGTACTCACCCGGTATCCCAAACGGCATTACCCCGAAGGAAGAGTAACCGCTCATGCCGTCGGGTATGTCGGCGAGATTTCGAAGGAAGATCTCGCCCTGCAGCGGTTTCAGGCCTACGCGGCGGGACGACGCGTCGGCAAGGGCGGGATCGAACGAAGCGGTGAAGCCTCCTTGGCAGGGTTGCCGGGGATCCGCTACGTGATCACGGATGCACGGGGCGGCTTCCGGGGCTGGGTACCCGACTCGATGACCGTCCGGCCCCGGCCGGGGACCGGCCTCACGGTTACGCTCGACCTGGCACTCCAGCGAGACGCGGCGGCTCTCTTCCCGGAAGACCGTCGGGGGGCGTTCGTGGCTCTCGACCCGATGACGGGTGCGGTGCTGGCGCTGTACAGTCGCCCGACGCTCGACCCCAACCGGTTCGTGAACGGGATCGATCCGGAGGCCTGGGAGCGACTTCGAGACGATCGGGGTCGGCCCGTTCTGAACCGGGCGATCGCCGCCGTCCAGCCGCCGGCGTCCACGTGGAAACCGATCGTGGCGGCCATGGCCCTGGACGCGGGGATCGTCGAGCCGACGGACACCATGCCCATCCCGTGCCGCGGCGGGATGATGTACGCGGGCCGCTACTACCGGTGCTGGGGGGTCCATGGCGAGCAGGATCTCCTGGGCGCCATCCAGGTCTCGTGCGATGTTTACTTCTACCAGCTCGGCCTGAAGATCGGCTTGGACGGCTACCTGGATCTGATCGCCGCCAACGGGCTGGCAGCCCCCTCCGGAGTGGACATCCCGGGCGAACGGCCAGGCACCTTCCCGTCCTCCCGGGACTGGTGGGAAACCGAGCTGGGATACGTGCCGCAGGAGGGCGAGGTGCTTTCCCTTGTCATCGGCCAGGGTCCGCAGGGCCTGACGCCGCTGCGGCTGGCCCAGCTCTATACCGCCTTCGTCCGACCGGACGGGACGCCCGCGACGCCCTGGCTCGTCCAGCAGCCGGCAGGATCCCCGACCGCTCCCGCGTTCCACGTGTCCTCGCCGACCGCTCGGATCATCCGCGAGGCGCTTGGCAGGGTGGTCGGACCGGGAGGGACGGCCGCCGCGAGTCACCTGGATCGGTGGGACCTTCGGGGCAAGACGGGGACGGCCCAGACCCCCTCCGGTCCCGACCACGCCTGGTTCGCCGGGTTCGCGGGGCCCCGCGGAGCGGAGCCCGCGATCGTCGCCGTGGCATTCGTAGAGAACGGAGAGCACGGCTCCGACGCGGCCCGTTACGTTGCCACGGTCGTGGACCGGTTCCTGGCACGACGCTTCGCATCCGAGTATTCAGACATCCCGGAGGCACTCCCATGAAACGCATGCTACTGCTCCTGGCAACGGCGACTGCCGCCTGCGGTCCCGGTGCTCCCCTCGAGACGGCACCCGCCACGTTGGGTGGCCTGGCCCTTCAACACGAGTTCGGTGGCAAACGGGCGCTGCAGGCGGTCGCGCGCCTCCACCAGGGCGGAGACGCCGGCGTGGACAGCGCCTGGATCGCCCACTACGGAGCCGACGGGCCGTCCGCCATCCTCTATGTGGGGATCGCGGCCGACCCCTCGACGGCCGACCGGCTCATCCGCGCCATGGAGGAGGGGATCGCCACGCGGCGAACGCCGTTTCGATATTCGGGACGGACCACCGTCGACGGCCGTGCGATCCACCGGCTCCGCGGCCAGGGACAGCTTCACTTCGTTTTCGTCGCGGGCCGAAAGGCCGTATGGCTGTCCGCCGACCCGGGCATCGCGGTCCCGGCCCTCGCCGATGCTCTCGGCCTCCCCCACGAGCACCCGGCGATGGATGCGTTGGCGACGGGCGACGGGAGTGCCGCCGGACCCGTGACCGCAGCCGGACTCGGTCCGCTGTCACGGCAGCTGGTCCAGGCGGAGATCCTGGACACCCTGAAGCTCCGAGCCGCTCTGGAACGATCCGGCAATCCCCTCACGGACCGGCAGCGCAGGGTGCTTGCGGGCTCCGACCTCCCGCTCCGGATCGATCCGTCGAACGCCGGATTCCTGCTGAACACGTTCTGGACTCTGGGGCTCGCCAACCGCAATCCCATCCTTACCCGGGGCCCGATGTTCACGCGGAGCAGGGGCCAGGTCGGACGGTTCGCATCCACCGGAGGGTGGCGTCTGGGCCCCGTTCCGGCCACTCACGTCTATGCTTCGGTTCCGCTGATGCCACTTTCACCGGCCCAGCAGGGGCGCCTCGAGGATGTGGTGCAGCGCGTCTTCCGTCCGTGCTGCGACAACTCCACGTACTTCCCGGACTGCAATCACGGAATGGCAATGTTGGGACTGCTCACGCTGCTGACGTCGCAGGGAGCGGACGCTGACAAACTGTTCCGCGCGGCACATGCCGCGAACCAGGTCTGGTTCCCGGAACAGAGCGGCCACATCGCGGCTCATCTCGATGCCAACCGCCCCGGCTGGACGGCGGAAGCCGCGGTCGGGCGCGACCTCGCCTCAGGATCGGGCCACGCCGGGTTGATGGCCCGCTCTACCGGCCCGGGGACCGGCGAAACGGCAGCTCCCCTGCCCTGCTGAATCGGCCGCGAGCGGGTACGTGAACCGCGCTTCATGCGTGGTTCACGACCGCTTCATCCGCCCACCATCACATTGCTCGCATCGAACCGAACGACCTGGTCATGAATCCGTACCCGGCATGCCAATGCGAGCCCGATCCGTTCTTCACATTGCTCTGTTCGGCACATTCCTGGTAGCCGCAAGCTGCACCGCGCCGCAGCCAGAGAGCCGACCAGCGCCACGGTCAGCCGCGTGCGCCGACTCCATCTACGTCGAGCTGAGCCGTGAGCACCCCGACTCCCTCTCGGACCGAGCATGGGAGCGTCTCCAACAGCTGGACGAAGCGTGCGCGCGAGATCGAAACCGAGCGGAGGAGATCGCTGCCACCGCCCCAGCCAGGCACCACCGGGATACCTGGATCTGGATGCCCACGATGATGGTCGTGGGCACCCTGATGTGGGTGATGATGGGCGGCGGATTCTGAGCAGCCTCCGTCCAGCGCCCTGCCGGCTAAAGGATCCTTCACGTGGACTTCACGACGAATTCACCGGTACATCGCGAAGATCAATGCATATACAACTCGCCTCGCGGATGAGAGCACGGCAACGGATGAGATACTGGAGACACTGGAGCGGCCTGGTGGTGGCGCTCGCAGCGACGCTTTCGGCGGCCCCGGTCGCTGCCCAGACGGCCGCCCCTGGAGGGGCACCGGCGGACACGACATCGACCGTGGCCGGGACCGGGGAGCTCACGCTGACGGAGGTCTACGAGCTGGTCCGGGAGCGGAACCCCATGCTGCGGGCGGCCAGCGCCCGGGCCGAAGCGGTGGAGACCCGGGAGTCTTCGGCGGGACTGCCGCCGGACCCGACGCTGCAGGTCGGCGTCATGAACTTCTCGCTGTGGGACTTCGAGACGGACATGCCGAACTCGATGGCCCCGAGCATCCAGGCCATGCAGCGGGTCCCCTTTCCGGGAAAGCTGGGACTGAGTGAACGGATCGCAGAGCAGTCGACGGCCATGGCCCGCACGGGTGCGGACGAGCGGTGGTGGGAAGTGCGGGTCATGGCCGCCCGCGCGTTCTTCGGGATCTACGAGGTGGACCGGAAGCTCCAGGTCATGCGGGAGACACTGGGGCTCCTGAAGGACTTCCAGGAAGTGGCCCGGTCCATGTACTCGGCCGGCACAGGCCGGCAGACCGACGTGCTCCGGGCGAACGTCGAAGTGGCGCGCATGGACGCCGAGATCGAGCGGATGGTGGCCATGCGGAAGGTCGCAGTGGCCCGGCTCAACGCCGTGCTGAACCGGCCGGCCGAGACGCCGGTCGCGCGGACCGTTCTCCCGGCGCTCCCGGCGCAATGGCCGGACCATGCCACGCTGCGGGCGTGGGCGGAGGAGACGCGGCCCATGCTGGAGCGTTCCCGGACGGGTGTGGAGCAGGCGGAGACCCGGCAGGAACTGGCGCGGAAGCAGATCTGGCCGGACTTCAGCATCGGGCTGCAGTACGGGCAGCGGGACGCGGGCGCCATGGGTACGGCCCGGATGGGGAGCGCGATGATCGGCTTCAGCGTTCCGATCTTCGCCCGGAGCCGACAGCTGCGGCAGCGCGACGAGGCCGCAGCCATGGAGGCCATGGCGGAAGCCGAGCTCATCGCGGCCCGGAGCCAGGTCGATGCAGGGCTGGGCGAGCTGCAGGCGGAGCTGGAGCGGGCCCGGACACTCCTGGAGCTGTACCGAGCCGAAGTGCTGCCCCAGGCCGACGCGAACGTGGAGTCGAGCTTCTCGAGCTACCGCGTGGGCGCGGTGGACTTCATGACGCTGGTGGACGCCCAGATGACGGCGAATCGATACGAGACCGAGTACCACGCCCTCGTGGCCGACTACGGCCGGGCGGTGGCGGAGCTGGAGAGGACCGTGGGGCGGGAGCTGCCCGTGACCACCGAACTGATGGCGGAGGCCCGATGAGCACCAGGAAGCAGATAGTCTATTCGATCGTGATCCTCGTCGTGGCCGGCGCGGGTCTCGGATTCTACAGCGCGTGGGCCTCGCCGGCCGACCAGTCCGGCGGGATGGAAGGTCACAACCACGCGGCCATGGGCGGCGGCGAGGGCGACGCGTTGAACCCCGTCCAGCTGTCCGAACGGGAGGCCCGGACCATCGGTGTGACGTTCGCCACGGTGGAGCGGAAGGCCCTCGACCGCCGGGTCCGTACGGTGGGCAACGTGGAGTACGACGAGACGCGGCTCTCGAACGTGAACCCGAAGATCGAGGGGTGGGTCGAGCGGCTCTACATCGACTTCACCGGCGCGCCCGTCCGGCGCGGCGAGCCGCTCATGGAGGTCTACAGCCCGAAGCTGGTGACGGCCCAGGAGGAGCTGATCCTGGCCGTGAGACTGGCCAGTGAGGCCGAGGGCGAGCGGGCGCAGAAGAACGCGCAGGATCTGCTGGAGTCGGCCCGACGGCGGCTGGCCTACTGGGACATCCCGGAGGCCGAGATCGAGCGGATCGAGGCGGCCGACGCGCCGAGCCGGACGCTGACGCTCCGGGCGCCGGCCAGCGGGATCGTGGTGGAGAAGAACGTGGTGGAGGGCGGCCGGATCATGCCGGGCATGGACGTCTTCCGGATCGCGGACCTGTCCACGGTGTGGGTGGAGGGCGAGGTGTTCGAGAAGGACCTGTCGCTGGCCACCGAGGGCCAGGAAGCCCGGGTCACCTTCCAGGCGTACCCGGGCGAGGTGTTCGAGGGCGTGATCACGTACGTGTACCCGACGGTCGACGTGGATTCTCGGACGGGCCGGATCCGGGTCGAGCTGGAGAACCCGGGGCTGCGGCTGCGGCCAGGGATGTACGCGAACATCGACCTGGAGGTCGAAGACCACCACGAGGGCCTGGCGGTGCCGCGGACGGCGGTGCTCCACACGGGTGAGCGGGCCGTGGTCTTCGTCCGACACGGGGACAGCGGACGTCTCGTGCCCCACGAGGTCACGACCGGGCTCGTGGCCGGGAGCGAGATCGAGATCCTCGCCGGTCTCGAGGAAGGGATGCGGGTCGTGAGCTCCGCGAGCTTCCTGATCGACGCCGAGTCGAACCTCGGCGCCTCCATGGCGGACATGGAGGAGATGGAGAGTGAGTCCACGGAGGGCATGGACCACTCCGGCCACGACATGGGCACGACGGATACGGGCTCGGAATCCATGGATGAAATGGACCCTTCCGGGCAGGACACGCAGGGCGGCGCCATGGAGGGCGACTCCGCCGTGATGGACCACTCGGGGCACGAGTAAGGGAGCGGGAAGACGATGCTGAAGCGGATTATCGAGTGGTCGGTCGCGAACAAGTTCATCGTGGCCATCTTCACCGCCTTCCTGGTGGTGGGCGGTGTGGCGGCCATGCGGAGCATGCCGCTGGAGGCGCTGCCGGACCTGAGTGACGTGCAGGTCATCGTCCGAACGGACTACGCCGGGCAGGCGCCCCAGATCATCGAGGACCAGGTCACCTACCCGGTGGCCAGCGAGATGCTGAAGGTGCCGGGCGCGGTGACGGTCCGGGGCTACTCCTTCTTCGGGACGTCGTTCGTCTACGTCATCTTCGACGACGACACGGACCTCTACTGGGCACGGAGCCGGGTGCTGGAGTACCTGTCGGCGATCCGGGGCAAGCTGCCGGACGGCACCGAGAGCCAGCTCGGCCCGGACGCCACCGGCCTGGGCTGGGTCTTCCAGTACGTGCTGGAGGACGAGAGCGGGACCCGGTCACTGGCGGACCTGCGGAGCTACCAGGACTGGTACCTCCGCTACCAGCTCACGTCGGTCCCCGGCGTGAGCGAGGTGGCCAGTGTGGGCGGGTTCGAGAAGACGTACCAGATCACCGTGGACCCGGTACAGCTCCGGGGCTACGGGATTCCGGTCACGCGGGTCATGAGCGCGGTGAAGGCGTCGAACCAGGACGTGGGCGCCATGATGATGGAGCAGAGCGAGCGGGAGTTCATCATCCGCGGGCTCGGCTACCTCGAGGGGATGGAGGACATCGAGAACGTGGTGGTGGGCGCGACCGCGGGCGGGACGCCTATCCGGGTGGCCGATGTGGCGAACGTCGAGCTGGCGCCGGACGTCCGTCGGGGTGTAGCGGACCTGAACGGCCGGGGGGACGTGGTGGGCGGCATCGTCGTGATGCGCTTCGGTGAGAACGCCCTGGCCACCATCGAGCGAGTGAAGGAGAAGCTGGCGGAGATCGAGCCGGGACTGCCCGAGGGGATCAAGATCACCCCGGTCTACGATCGATCGGGGCTCATCATGGACGCGATCCACACTCTCCAGGAGAAGCTGCTGGAGGAGTCACTGATCGTGGCACTCGTGGCGATCATCTTCCTCTTCCATGCACGGAGCGCTCTCGTCGCCATCCTCACGCTCCCCGTGGGGATCCTGATCGCCTTCATCGCCATGCGTGCGCTGGGGCTGGGCGCGGACATCATGAGCCTGGGCGGGATCGCCATTGCCATCGGCGCCATGATCGACGCGGCCATCGTCATGATCGAGAACATGCACAAGCACCTCGAGCGGGCGGTGGGGAAGAAGCGGAAAGCGGCAATCGCCCGGGGCGAGCCCGTCCCCGACGACGACCGCATGCACACCAACATGCTGACCTCCCGCGAGCGCTGGCAGATCGTGGTGGAGTCGTCGAGGGAAGTGGGCCCGGCGCTCTTCTTCAGCCTGCTGATCATCACCGTCAGCTTCCTGCCCGTCTTTGCCCTCGAGGCGCAGGAGGGCCGCATGTTCAAGCCGCTGGCCTGGACGAAGACGCTCTCCATGGCCGCGGCCAGCCTCCTCGCCCTCACGCTGGTCCCCGTGACCATGGGGCTGTTTATCCGGGGCCGGATTCACGCGGAATCGAAGAACCCGGTGTCACGCTTCCTGATCCGGATCTACAGGCCCGCGCTGGAGTGGGTGCT
This sequence comes from Candidatus Longimicrobiales bacterium M2_2A_002, assembly GCA_051418035.1. Classification (GTDB taxonomy): domain Bacteria; phylum Gemmatimonadota; class Gemmatimonadetes; order Longimicrobiales; family RSA9; genus JAWVYT01. Next base: position 2,235 of record JBPRGE010000134.1, on the reverse strand, counting down.
GGATCGCCGCTGGCCCGTGATCGCTGGCGCGGTGGCCATCCTCATCCTGACGTTCATCCCGTTCAGCCGGATCGGCAGCGAGTTCATGCCGCCGCTGAACGAGGGCAGCATCCTGTACATGCCCACCACGCTGCCAGGTGTGAGCGTGGCAACGGTGCGGGAGACGCTCGTCAAGCAGGACAGCATCCTGGCGAGCTTCCCGGAGGTGGCGAGCGTATTCGGGAAGGCCGGCCGGGCCACCACGGCCACCGACCCGGCGCCGTTGGCCATGTTCGAGACCACCGTCGTGCTCAAGCCCGAGAGCGAGTGGCGGGAGGGGATGACGCACGAGAAGCTGGTCGAGGAGATGGACGAAGCACTGGACTTCCCGGGCGTGACCAACTCCTGGACCATGCCGATTCGGGGCCGGATCGACATGCTCGCCACGGGGATCCGCACGCCCGTGGGCGTGAAGGTGTTCGGCCCGGACCTGAACGAGCTGGCCCGGATCGGAAAGGAGGTCGAGGAGGCGGCGGCCATGGTGCCCGGTACGCGGTCGGCCTTCGCCGAGCGCGCCGTGTCCGGCTACTACCTCGACGTCGACATCGACCGCATGGCCGCCGCTCGCTACGGGCTCAACACGCAGGACATCCAGATGGTCCTCGCCTCGGCCGTGGGTGGCATGCAGATCACCGAGACTGTGGAGGGACGCGAGCGGTACGGCGTCCGCCTCCGCTACCCGCAGGAGCTCCGAGACCAGCCCGGGAAGCTGGCGGAGCTGCTGATCCCGGTGGGATCCCTGCGCGGCGGCAGCGGCGGTGGCGCGCAGGCCATGGCCGGCATGGAAATGGGCGGTGGGGGCGCGCCGTCCATGGCGTCGGCCGGCGGGGCGCAGGTGCCGCTGGGCGCGGTGGCCACGATCCGTCGGGCCACGGGTCCCATGGTGATCAAGACCGAGGGCGCCTTCCCCACCGCCTGGGTCTTCCTCGACGTGGTGGGTCGCGACATCGGCAGCTATGTGGCCGACGCCAAGGACATGGTCGACGAGATGGTCACGCTCCCGGCTGGCTACACCCTGGAGTGGTCGGGGCAGTACGAATACATGGAGCGGGCGAAAGCGAAGCTGCAGTACGTGGTGCCCGCCACGCTCCTCATCATCTTCCTCCTGCTCTACTTCAACTTCAAGAGCGTGGGCGAGTCGCTCATCGTCATGCTCTCGCTCCCGTTCGCGCTGGTGGGCGGCGTGTTCTTCATGTGGCTGCTCGGCTACAACTGGTCCGTCGCCACGGTCATCGGGTTCATCGCCCTGGCCGGGGTGGCGGCGGAAACGGGGGTGATCATGCTGATCTACCTCGACATCGCGTGGAAGGAGAAGCTGCGCGAGGGCGGCCGCGCCACGCACCGGGACCTGTACGAGGCGATCATGCACGGGGCCGTCGAGCGGGTCCGACCAAAGATGATGACGGTCACCGCGATCATCGGTGGTCTGCTGCCGATCCTCTGGGGCCATGGCACCGGCGCGAGCGTGATGAAGCGGATTGCGGCGCCCATGGTGGGGGGGATGGTGTCGTCGACATTCCTCACGCTGCTCGTGATCCCGGCCATCTATTCCCTCTGGCGAGGCTGGCAACTGAGCAAAGGCGCGAACAGCCCCGTCCCCGACTACGTCGAGGCGCCGCCGAGGGAGACCCTGCCGGCCGGGGGAGCCTGAGTCTCGAACAGGAGGTAGGAATCATGGGATCCGGAGCAAGTGACGGTCGCGGGCGTGTCCTTCTCCTCGCGGCGGATCGGGGGCTGGGTGAAGCGCTGGAGGCAGAGCTCAGAGAAGCCGGATTCGAGCTCGACCTCACGACGGACCCGGAGCAGGCGCGGCAACGCGCCTCGCTCCGGTGCCACGAGGCCTACGTCGTCGATGCCTCGTTCTCGGACGGAGCAGGATTCCGTTTCGTGGCGGAGCTCCGCGAGGCCGGGCGGCGCGAGCCCGTGCTCCTGCTCTCGGCACCCCATGCGCCTGAGGATATGCTCTCCGTGCAGCGGGGCTGGCCAGACTGGCAGCCGGTGGTCCGGGAAGGACTCCACGACGCGCCGGAAGTGCTGCGGGCGCTGATCCGCCACGAGCAGCCGAACGTGGCCCGACGACTCCACTATGGCGGAATCAGCCTGGACCGCGTGGAGCGGCGGGCGTGCGTTGATGGCCGTGAGGTGCGGCTCACCCCGGCCGAATGGGGAATCCTCGAGAATCTGCTCCTGAACGCG
>JBPRGE010000133.1:0-29247 GCA_051418035.1 Candidatus Longimicrobiales bacterium M2_2A_002 | reverse complement strand
GGCGGCTTCAAGGAAGGTCGCTCGAACGGCGTTCCTTCAGCGCGTTCAGCGAGTTCTGCGGTGAAGGGAGGACAGCCGGACCGGCGAAGACGGGAATCCACGATGAAGAACGGGACGACCCCGTGAGGAGCCGCCCCGTCCTGGCCCGGCCAGATCTGCGAATCCGGTCGCGCCCGCGAGGACGCGCCGGCCTCCGGGCTCAGCCCTCGTCGCCCGGATCGGCTACGGCCTGGGCCTCCAGGTGGATCTGCACCTCGTGGCCGACCAGCACGCCGCCCGTCTCCAACGCCTGATTCCACGTAAGACCGAAGTCACGACGGTCGATGGTCGTGTCGGCGCTGAACGCGACCCGCTGGTTGCCCCACGGGTCCTGGCCCCGGCCCTCGAAGGTGGCGTCCAGCTCGACCTCCTTCGTCGTGCCCCGGATCGTCAGGTCCCCGATCACCCTGAACCCGGCGCTCTCCTCGAGCTCGAGCCCTTCCACCCGCCTGCTGTCGAACGTCAGCGTCGGATACTCCTCGACGTTCAGGAAGTCCTCGGACCGCAGGTGCGCGTCCCTGTCCTCCTCACGGGTGTCGATGGACGCCGCGTCGATCTCCACCTTCACGCTGCTGTCCGCGGGGCTCGACTCGTCCAGCATGATCGCGCCCTCGACATCCGCGAACCGACCCCGGACCTTCGTGATCATCATGTGCTTCACGGTGAACTCGACCTGCGAATGGCTCGAGTCGATGTTCCACCGGGTCTTCTCCTGCGTTGCCGTCTCCGTCGTCATTATCATCCTCCGTTGTGTGTTTGAAACCGTCACCAGGGCTTCGTTCCCTCTGTCCCAAGTATCTCACTTCAAAGATTATGCCACGACAGAAACAGCTGGCCGTCCAAGGGGGCTTCGCGCCATGCCGTCAGCTCGACGTCGCCACTTCTTTCTCGGCGGCCGGGAGCGGCGCCTCCCCGGCCGCCCGCCCGAGCTTCTTCAACAGCTCCGTGGCCTCCCGCTGCTCGGCGGGCGTGAGGCCATCCATGGCGGCCTCGATGCTCCGGGCGTGCATGGGGAAGATTTGATCCAGCAGCGCTTCCCCTTCTCCGGTGAGCTCGGCGTAGATCGCCCGCCGGTCCGTCTCGCACGGCCGACGACTCACGAACCCCTTGTCCTGCAGCCGGTCCAGCACGTATGTCATTCCGCCGCTGGACTTCAGCACCTTCTTCTGGAGCTCGCCCACCAGGAGCGGCCCCTTGTTGTAGAGCGCTTCGAGCGCGCCGAATTCGGCCAGCGAGAGCCCGTGCCGCGCCACGTCGGCCTCGGCGTGAGCCGTCACGGCGGAGTGCGCGCGGCTCAGCACGACCCACAGCTTGAGGGCGGTCTCTCGTTCTGACGGGCTCATGGCCGATCTCCGTTCCGGTGGCTCACTTGTCTCGAGTCAAAGATAATGCCGCGCCGGGACGTGTCAACCGGCGCCGGGGGCGGGTGGCGATGACCGGGTCGGTCGCGGCGGGTGTGCGTGCGGGCGGGGATCGCCCCATGTTGCCTCTCATGAGCGACTTCTGGGAGGACCCGGAGCGGGTGGAGCGGTTCGCGGAGCGGGACCCGGACCATCGTCTGCAGCGGATGGTGGAGGCGTGTGCCGACCCGTGCGCCACGCGCGTGGTGGACCTCGGCTGCGCGGGCGGTCGGAACACCGTCTACCTGGCGGAGCACGGCTTCGACGTGTGGGCGCTGGATGCGGCCGAGGCGATGGTGTCCCGCACGCGCGACCGGCTCGCCGAGGTGTTGGACGGGGCGGAGGCGTCGCGTCGCGTGGTCCTGGGTCGGATGGACGACCTCTCTCGCTGGCCCGACGGCCATTTCGACTGGGTGGTGGCGCTGGGCGTGCATCACAGCGCCGGGACGTGGCCCGAGTGGCAGCGTGCTGCGGCCGAGACGGCGAGGGTCCTGCGGCAGGGCGGCCGGCTCCTGTTCAACCAGTTCACGCCCGAGGTCGATCTCACGGGCGACGGTGTCCGGCAGGTCCCCGGCGAGCCGCATGTCTACACCGGCTTCCCCGCCGGCCGGGCGGTGCTCCTGGATGCCGACGCGCTGGACCGGGAGTGGTCGAAGCACGGTCTCGAGCCGGTGGTCGAGAGCGAGACGAAGCGCGTCGACCTGGAGGACGGCACGCGCCGGGTCAGCGTGAACGCGCTGTACGAGAAGGGAGGGGGCTGAGAGTCGAGAAGCGAGGCGGGTTGGGCACACGGCATCGCGAAACGCGCCTACCGGGCCGGGCCACCTTCGGAACGGCAACTCACGCGGAGGCGCGGAGGCGCGGAGATCCGGCGGAGTAGCCGGCTTCCTGGCGGGCCCGGAAGACGATGGAGGTGTATCCGACCTCGTCGCGAGTGGGCCGCGTCTTCTGCGAAGAGCCCCGCGTTCCACGGGCACCCCGCGCCCTCCGCGCTCTCTGCGGTGAACCCCACCGCAATCCCTGCCCCGCCGGCTACGATCCACTCCGCTCGATTCGCAGCGCTGCCACACTCGAATCCCGACTCTCGACTCTCGATTCTCGACTCTCAGCTCTCCGAGATCCGCTCCCAGCGCACGCGTTCGAGGGGGTCGGCCAGGACGCGGTAGGTAGTGAGGCAGAGGAGGATGGTCCCGATGGCGGTCGCGCCGGCGATCATGAACATGATGAGGATCTGGTAGGCCACCGCGTCGGCCGGATCGGCGCCGGCCAGGATCTGCCCGGTCATCATCCCGGGCAGGCTGACCAGCCCGACCACCATCATGGAGTTGATGATGGGGATGAGCCCGGTCCGTACGGCGTCGGCCACCCAGGGCCGGAGCGCGATCCAGAGGGGGGCCCCGAGCGCGAGCCGGGCCTCGACGGCGTCGCGGCGGTCCACCAGATCGTTGAGGAGCCGGTCCATGGACAGGCTGATCCCCGTGAGCCCGTTCCCGAGGAGCATCCCGAGGAGGGGGATCACGTACTGGGGCTCGTACCAGTCGTCGACGCCGATGATGATCTCGGTGGAGACGAAGGTCACGGTCCCGGTGGCGAGGACGAGGGCGCCGAACGCGGCGATGTAGGCGCCGCTGAACCGACGCTCGGAGCGCTGGACGGCGGCCCGGGCCGCGGCCACGAGCATGACGAGCAGCACCGGCATCACCCAGTACCACCGATCCAGCTCGAACACCCATTCGAGGACGACCCCGATGAAGGCGAGCTGGAGCACGGTCCGGAGCCCGGCGATCCCGAGTCGCTTCCCGAGGCCGAGCTTGAGCGCCATGCTGATGGCGGCGGGCACGACCAGGAGCAGCGCGGCCAGTGCCAGGTCCCAGGGGCCGAGCTCGATCAGTGTCGGCGTCATCGCGTCAGCTCCTCGAGCGCGACCTGGCGGCTGGCCAGCGATTCCACTTCCCGGGCCTGGTGGCTGACCCAGAGGAGCGCCCGGTCTTCGCTCTCGTCGACCCACTCGGTCAGGAGCTCGACGACGGCGCCGACATTGTCCTCGTCGAGGGAGGCCGTGGGCTCGTCGAGGAGGAGCACCTGGGGCCGTACGGTCAGGGTACGGACGAGTGCCACCCGCTGCTGTTCACCGCCGCTGAGCCCGTCGAACCGGCGTGACCGGTCGAGCCCATCGAGCCCCAGCCGCTGGAGGAGCTCGAGCTGGCCCGCCTCGTTGAGCGACTCGACCCCGTCGTCTGCCGCCTCCCGTGCGAACGCGAGGTTCCCGGCGATCCGGTCGTCGATGGCGACGGGCCGCTGGGGCAGGTATCCCACCCGGCGACGGAGCTCCCGCACCCGTCCGGCGTCCACGGCCTCGCCGTCCAGGAGCACACGTCCCTCCGCGTGCTCGAGGAGGACCATGCACCGCAGGAGCGTGGACTTGCCGGAGCCCGACGGCCCGGTGAGGACGATTCGCTCGCCCGGCTCCACGGCCAGCGACACGCCCCGGAGGATGGGGGCGCCGTCGTCGCCTGGCTTCGTGGTCAGATCCCGGACGGCGATGATCGGGGTGCGACTCATGTCCGGGAAGCTACCAGCGGACGGTGCGGCCTGCGAGGGTCCCGGGCTTCGGGAGCCGCGGGTATTTGACAGCCGGCGGGCGGTCTTCGATTATGTCCAGCCCCGTGGTCCCGGCCCATGCGTCGCACTCCCCCCACGACCCGAGAGGCCCAGTGAAGAAGATCCTTGCCATCGACGGCGGTGGCGTACGCGGTCTGATCCCGGCGTTGATCCTGGCCGAGATCGAGCGGGCCACGGGGCAGCCGACGGCGAGGCTCTTCGACCTCGTCGTGGGCGTGTCCACCGGCGGGATCCTGGGCCTCGGTCTGACCCGGCCGGGCGAGGACGGCGAGCCGCTCCACGGCGCCCGGGAGATGGCGGAGGTCTACGCGAACTACGTGGGCGACATCTTCGCCGGCTCACGCATGAAGACGATCCTCTCGCTGGGCGGGTATCGGGACGAGCTCTATCCCTCGGACGGGCTGGAGCGGGCGCTGACCGAGTTCTTCGGGGACGACCCGCTGGGCGCCGCCCTCACCCACACCATGGTCGCCTCGTACGACATCCAGAACCGGGAGCCCTACTTCTTCAAGAGCTGGCGCCGCAATAACCGGACGGTCGAGATGCGCCAGGTGGCCAGGGCGACATCTGCGGCCCCGACGTACTTCGAGCCGGCGCTGGTGCCGGTGGGAGGCAGTACCCGGGCGCTGGTGGACGGCGGTGTGTTCCTGAACAACCCGGCGATGTCCGCCTACGCCGAGGCGGTCAGGCTCTTCCCCGACGAGGAGGCGTTCCTCCTGGTCTCCATCGGTACCGGCGAGCTCGTCCGGCCCATCGCGTACGAGCAGGCCAAGGACTGGGGGAAGCTGGACTGGGCGCAGCCGATCCTGGACGTGGTGATCGACGGCGTCGGCGATGCGGTGGACTACCAGCTCCGGCATATTCTCCCGGGCCGCTACATCCGGTTCCAGACCGGCCTCACCGACGCGGCCAACCGGATGGACGACGCGTCACCGGAGAACCTGGCGCTCCTGGCCAGGGAAGCGGACAAGATCCTGACCACGCATCGGGAGCAGCTCCGGATCCTGTACGAGGCCGTCGTCGCCGACACCGCGCTCGACCCGGACCACGACGGGCTTGCCCTGGCGTGACCCCGTGCGGGTCAGGAGCCCGTCTCGCCCGTCCGGTCGGTGATCGGGACGTGCAGGACCTGCCCGGGATAGATCCTGGCCGAGCGCAGCCCGGACGCGGCCCGGATCAGCGATGTGCTGGTCCCCATCTTCCGGGCGATCTCCCAGAGCGTGTCGCCCGAGTGGACCTCGTACGTCCTGGCCTCGAGGGGGACGGACTCTCCGGCGACGGCTGCGACGGCCGCGGGCCACCGGTCGCGGATCGCGGCAGGCAGCACAGCGATGTGGTAGTGCGGCGGCCGGTGCTCCCGCGTCGCCTCGACCAGCCCGTCGCGCTCCAGATCGAGCAGCGTCCGCTCGAGCCACTGGCGGCAGCTCCGGCGAACGCTCCGTCGCATGTCGATGGCGAGGCCGGCGGGGTGGACTGACCGGCGGGACCCGTTCCGCGGCTGCTCGGAGCGCGGCCGGGTCAGGCTGGTCACCACGAGCCGCCGGCCGCACGCGTCATGGTATCCCTTGGCGAGGTGTTCGAGGAAGCGGACCGTCTCCGGGCGGGCGTACGGGAACGAGACCCCGTGCAGGCGGTAGTCGGCCGTGTCCGTCACCCGCACCAGCTCGCCGTCCACGATGGCGCCGTACACGGAGGCCACGGTCTCGTGGAACGGGCTCTCGGCCGCGACGGCCGCCGCGTGCTGTCGCTTCATGGCCGCCGGCGACCCTTCCAGACTCTGCGCATCGCCCGCCCCGGCGGTGACGAGCAGCATCAGCACTCCAGCGACGGTGTTGCGTGGACCCATGAGTTCGATCGTGCGGTTCGCGGTCGTATGGCGGTGTCGTATACCAGAAAGAGCAGCGCGGGATCCATCCGGAGGCCACGGGGGTCGGGCTGGCGCACCAGCCGGTCGGTCATCTCTCTGTTCATCGATCGTAGAAATCGACGGCGACGGGGCGTTCTCTAGTCGGAGCTCCTGTCGCAATCGCCATCACCGGGTCGTTCCACGGGTACCATGACGCGCTTCTGCACGAGTGCTCTGGCAGTGCTCCTCCTGGCCGGCGTCTGTCCCTCGATCGTGGCGGCTCAGGCCGACGATCCGGGGACGCTGATCCCGGAGGTGACCGTCCGTTCGGACCCGGACCTCTCGTACGCCCTCTACCTGCCGCCGCAGCACACGCTCGACCAGCGGTGGCCCGTGCTGGTCCTCATGGACCCCCGGGGACGGGCCCGGGTGCCGCTCGACCTGTTCATGCCTGCAGCCCGGGATCTCGGCTACGTCATCCTCAGCTCGTACGACACCAGCAGCGACGAGCCGGATTCGGCCGAGAGGACGGACCGGGCTGTGGAAGGGATGCTGAACGACGCCATCGACGACCTCTCGCTCGACCTCCGCCGGATCTACCTCATCGGCTTCTCCGGTACCGCCCGCAGGGCCTGGCTGATCGGGCTCCAGGTCCCGGCGCTGGCAGCGGGCGTCGGCGTGTTCGGGGCGGGAGCGCTGTCCTCTGACCTCGTGTCCATGGTCGCCGAGCGGCAGGTCGGCTTCGACGGCGTCTATTTCGGCGGTGCGGGGCTCGGCGACTTCAACTACGCCGAGGCCGTGCGTACGGACCTCCGGCTGGATCGGCAGGGCGTGCCCCACACCTTCCGCTGCTATGAGGGTGGCCACGGCTGGCCGCCTCGCGAGGTGGCGACGGAGGCGGTCACCTGGTTCGAGATCAGGGCGCAGCGGACGGGGAGGGCCGCCATGGACACGGCGTGGGTCCGGGAGCGCTATCGGGCCGCCATCGCCAAGGCCGACAGCCTCGAGCAGGCGGGCGAGCACTACCGGGCCTGGCGCTCCTATCGCCGGGCCGCCGAGACCTTCCCGGATGCGTCGGACGCACTGGCGGGGCTGGATCGGCTGGCACTCACGGACGAAGTGCGGGAGACCCGCGAGGCCGTACGGGAGTGGCTCCGGTGGGAGCAGGAGAGCGAGGAGCAAATCGACCGCGGGCTCCGGCTGCTGGACGAGGACCGGATGCCGACTCTCGACGAGCTGGTATCGCAGACGGGGCTGCGCCAGCTGCGCCGGCAGCTGGGCAGCCGGGACACCCTCGCCGCCCAGGCGGCCGACCGGCAGGTCGCCGCGCTCGTGGTCACTGCCGGATACTACCTCCCCAGGGCGTATCTCGAGGCCGGGGAGGTGGAGCGGGCGGTCCGTTCGCTCGAACTGGCCTACACGGCGCGGCCGGAGGCAACCTCGAGGATCTGCCCGCTCTTCGACGGGATCCCGCGCGCACAGCGGCCGACCGACACGCCGCTCTCCCGGGTCTGCGGGCGGGGAACCGGGGAGAGCCCGCAGCGGTCAACCGGTGGAGCGTCAGGGCTGTGGGGTGGTCGAAACGGTCTCGAACTCGAACCCGGGCCACCAGAACACCGGCTCTCCGGTCGCCTCCATGCCGAGCGCGGCACGGGTGCCACCGTTCCGGTCGGCGAAGAGCAGCGAGGCCGCCTCTCCGCCGGACATGCCCATGACGGCTCTCGTGGTACCCGAGGCATCGGCGAAGGCGAGGGTGCTGCTCTGGTCGTCCAGGTGGCTGATGACGAGCCGGACCGCGCCGGTGGCGTCGGACAGGCTGATGCCCTGCTCGCCGCTCTCGTTGAGGGTCAACCGGAGCCGATCGACCCCTTCTGCGTCCGTCAGGACGAACCGGGCCGTGCCGTTCGCGTCGACCTTCCAGGAGCCGCGCTCGACGCCGTCGGCGTCCACGAGGACCATCTCCTGTGCGCGGACCGATGGCGACGTGAGAACGGGCAGGTCCTGGTAGAACGCGTAGTACAGGAGTCCGCCGGTGGCCACCAGCGTGAGCAACGCCAGCACCGTGGCGACGATGGCGAGGCGGCGTGCGGAGCGGGCCCGCTGCGCTTCCACGTCCATGCGGGCGTCGAGGACCTGTTTGAACTCCCTCAGGAGCTCGGGCACCGGGGTCCGGTCTGCATCGGTGGTGTGCTCGGTCATTGTACGAGCTCCTCCTTCTGCACCCGTGCGGAGGTGCTGTTCCGGCTGCTCTTCGTGCCCATGATCAGGAAGTAGGTTTCGCAGGCCCGCTCCAGGAGGTCTCCCTCCGGACGCGGAGGCTGTCCCTCGTAGCGCGCGATATTCTCGACGTGGTCGATGATGTCCCGGGGGTGGCAGCCCCTCGGGGCGATGCCCTCGCTGTAGTAGCGGTCGTACATGAAGTCGATGCTCCCGGGCAGGAAGGGGATGGACCGCGACTCGCACACCCGCCGCATGATCTCGGTCAGCGCTTCGCGGCCGGGGCTCTCCACCTCGATCTTGTACTGGATCCGTCGAAGGAAGGCCTCATCCACGAGGTCCTCCGGCTGGAGGTTCGTCGCGAAAATGAGCAGCGAGTCGAACGGCACCTCGAACTTCACGCCCGTGTGGAGGGTGAGGAAATCGATCCGTTTCTCCAGCGGCACGATCCAGCGGTTGAGCAGATCACTGGCGGCGACGTGCTGTCGACCGAAGTCATCGATGATCAGCACCCCGCCGGCTGCCTTGAGCTGGAACGGCGCCTGGTAGATCCGGGTCGTGGGGTCGTACTGGAGATCAAGCTGGTCCAGCGTCAGCTCGCCGCCGGCCATGACCACGGGCCGGCGGATCCGCACGAACCGGGCGTCGTGCTCCGGCACGTCCCGGAGCCATTCCGGCCCCCGGGTCTCCGGCTCGTCCTCGTCGACCCGGACGTGGTGGGAGAGGTCGTAGAGCACCATGATCTGGCCGCTGATCTCCACCGCGTGCGGGATGAAGATCGCGCCGCCGAGCAGGCGGGCGATGAGCTCCGCGATCGTGGTCTTCCCGTTCCCGGGCTCCCCGTGGAGGAAGATGGAGCCGGCGGAGTTGACGGCCGGCCCCAGCATCCGGAACAGGGCGTCGTCCAGGACCAGCTCCTGGAGCTCGCGCTCGACTTTCTCCGGCGTGACGCGCACGTGACGGAGCGACTGCTTCCGGATCCAGTCCTCGTACGTGGCGAGGGGAACCGGGGCGGGTCCGACGTACTGGCTGACCAGCATCGCCTCCCGCGCGCGCTCCCGGCCCAGGTCGGTGAGGTCGAACCGGTAGCTGCCCCGGTTCGGCCCCGTGGTCCCGCTGACGGCCAGCATCCGCCGCTTCTGCAGCAGGGCGAGACGCTTGTCGACGATCGGGAAGGGAAGCCCGATGGCGGCGGTCAGGTCGCGGCCGCTCTGGGCCCCTGCCACGTAGAAGGTCTTGAGGATCAGCTCGTCGAGCAGCTCCGCGGTGATCCCCGCCTCCTCGAGGGTATGCGGGGCCGGCGGAACTGGCCGGGGCGGCTGGGCTGGCGGCGCCTCCGGCTCCAGGGCCGACGAAGGCTCGTCCCCTGGCATCGACTCCAGGGAGCCGGCCGGCGAGGACCGCTCTTCTCCCATCTGGTGAAGCGTCTGCTTGCTCATATCGCGATCCTTTCCGGTCCGCGTCTGCTCTCACTCTCGATCATCTCCAGCTCGAGCTGGTCGCGGCCTGCTGAACGGACAGCCGTCCAGGACAGGGCGTCGCCCAGCCGTGTGGCGGACCGGTCGATGGTCCCGACCGGCAGCTCGAGCGCGTGCATGGCCAGTCGGTGGATCGACGTCCATCGCCACGGCCGCAGGTCGGGGTACAGCCCTACCACACGGCCCTCCTCATCGATGAAGACGACGTCGAGCGCGAAGCGCAGCCCGAACATGTGCACACCCTGGCACGGGCTGAGGAGCATCCCCTCGCCGGGTCCCGGCTCCGGTCGGAAGAGGAAGCCGCGGGTGCGGCTCCAGAGCTCGTCGGCGAGCTGCACGTCCCCTCCGAGCACGGTGCCCCGAGTCATGTTGGTCACCTGGATCCGGATCATCAGCCACCGAGTCCCATGAAGGCTTCCGCGATCTGGATCATCCCCGGTCCGACGAGGACGACGAACATCGCCGGGAAGATACAGAGGACGAGCGGAAAGATGATCTTGATGGTCGTCTTGGCTGCGGCCTCCTCGGCCCGCTGGCGTCGCTTGTCGCGCAGCGTCTCCGAATGGACCCGCAGCGCGTTGGCGATGGAGGTCCCGAAGCGATCGGCCTGGATCAGCATCGTCGCCAGGACACGAATATCCTCGACGCCCGTTCGGTCGAAGAGGTTGCGGAGGGCCCTGTCCCGGGCGTGCCCCGCGCGGATCTCCAGATTCAGGAGGTGGAGCTCTTCTCCCATGGTCTGGCTGAGAGGGCGGATCTCGTCGGCCACGCGTACGAACGCCTGGTTGAGCCCGAGGCCGGCCTCCACACATACGACGAGCAGGTCGAGGGCGTCCGGCAGCGTGATCACGATCTCGTGCTGACGGCGTCGCACCTTCTGCTTCAGCAGCAGCATGGGAACGACGTAGCCCATCGCAGCGAGCTCTGCCGCGATCATCAGCGTCACGACCAAGTTGGCTCCCCAGGCCTGGGCGATGGCGAGCCCGGCGAGAGCGAAGCCTGCCGCGGCCGCGAAGCGTATACCCCAGTACATCGCCGGCGCGGACTTCTTCCGGTACCCCGCCCGGGTCAGCATCTCCGCGACACCCTCCGGGTCGCCCGTGTATTCCACAATCTGGCGACCCAGGGCTTCCAACAGCTCCTCGAGCCGGGTGCGGTCGTGGCGACGCTGTCGGCGCTGCAGCACGGCCTCGGTCGGTCCTGCGGCCGCCACCTCCTGGACCCGGCGCTTGACGTCCGGCGACGTGGCCGGCACCAGCTGGGCGATGAGAACGACGACCAGCGCTGCGGCCGATGCGGCGGTGACTGCAATGAGATAGATCATGGCTCAGATCTCGATGTTGACGACTTTGCGGATCCAGATGATCCCGAACACCTGGAGAGTGAGAGCGACCACCATCATCAGGCGGCCGATGGGGTGGTCCACGAGGACCATGGCGTAGTCGGGGTTGATCCCGTAGAACGCCGCACCGACGGCGAAGGGCATGCTGCCCACGATCCAGCCGCTCATCTTCCCCTGCGCGGTGTAGGTCCGGAGTTGACGGCGGATCCTGAATCGGGCGCGGATCATGTTGGAGATGTTGTCCAGGATCTCCGCCAGGTTGCCTCCCACCTCCCGCTGAACGAGAACGGCGGTCGTGAAGATCCGCACATCCACCAGGTCGATCCGATCGACCATGCCCATCAGCGTGTCGGAGAAGGGCGCGCCGAACCGCTGCTGCTCGAACATCCGCCTGAACTCGCTTCCGACGGGCTCGCTCATCTCCTGGCCCACCATGTTGATGCCCGCGGAGAGCGGGTGCCCGGCCCGGATTGCACGGCCGAGCATGTCGATCGCCTCGGGGAACGCCTCCTCGAATCGTGCGATGCGGCGGCTCCGGCGGAACCGAAGCACCATGTACGGGACCCAGGCCGCGGGTACGGCCATCAGCCCGGCCAGGACGAGGCTGCCGGTCAGCATGAGTCCCGCGAGCAGCGCGGCGAGGGCGCTGCCGGCCGTGAAGACCAGGAACGACTGGACCGACCAGGAGACCCCGGCCATCTCGATGAGCGCGGGTAGATCCGCGAGCTGAGGCACGCGAGCCACGAGCGCTTCAAAGACGCTCGGGCGTTGCTCCGCGCTCCGGAACAGGTTGCCGCGCGCCGGTGCGGACTCGGACTCCGGGTCCTCGAGCATCTCGTCGACCCGCTGCCGGACCTGACGGCGGCGGTACCATGTGCGGGCGCTCTCGAGGATCAGGACGAGGGCGACCGTCGCCGAGGCCACGGCGATGAAGACGGTGAAAGCGGGGATCCACGTGCTCATGACCATTCCTCCAGTCCACGCCCGTTGGTGCTGCCGGAACGCTCCTCCTCGAGCGACTCGAGGCGATCCAGTGAGTCCTGGCCGTCCGGCGAGCCGACGGTATCCGAGAACAGCAGCTCACCGAGGTCGAGACCGTAGGCCTTGAGGCGGTCGGCGAACTTCGGCCGGATGCCCGTGGACCGGAACCGGCCGACCACGTTCCCGTCCTCGTCCAGGCCCTCGCGCTCGTACATGAAAATGTCCTGCATCGTGATCACATCGCCCTCCATCCCGACGATCTCCGAGATCGACATGATCTTCCGGGACCCATCGGAAAGCCGGCTGGCCTGGATCACGACGTCGATGGCCGACGATATCTGCTGCCGCATCGCCCGCTCGGGGAGGCGCAGGTTGGCCATGGAGATCATGGTCTCCAGCCGGCTCAGCGCGTCACGCGGCGAGTTCGCGTGCAGCGTGGTGATCGAGCCGTCGTGGCCGGTGTTCATCGCCTGGAGCATGTCCACGGCCTCTCCTCCGCGGACCTCACCCACGATGATCCGGTCCGGACGCATCCGGAGCGAGTTGACCAGGAGCGACCGCTGGGACACCTCTCCGCGACCCTCGATGTTGGCCGGCCGCGTCTCGAGGCGGACCACGTAGGGCTGGCGGAGCTGGAGCTCGGCCGAGTCCTCGATCGTCACGATCCGCTCGTCGGACTGGATGTACGAGGTCAGGATGTTGAGCAGCGTCGTCTTACCCGCGCCGGTACCGCCGGAGATGAGGATGTTGAGCCGGGCCTTCACGATGGCCCGGAGCAGCTCCAGCATCGGCTCGGAGACGCTGCGGTAGCGGAGCAGGTCCTCGCCGGAAAGGGTGTCGCGCTTGAACTTCCGGATGGAGAGGTGGGGCCCGTCGATGGAGAGTGGCGGGATGATCGCGTTCACCCGCGAGCCGTCCTCCAGCCGCGCGTCGACCATCGGGGATGAATCGTCGATCCGCCGCCCGACGGCCGAGACGATCCGATCGATGATCTGCATGAGGTGATCGTCGTCCTGGAACCGGACGCTGGTCTCGTGCAGCCGACCGAAGCGCTCGACCAGGACCTGGTCGTACGTGTTGACGAGGATGTCCGACACGTCCGGGTCGTCCATCAGCGGCTCGAGGGGGCCGAGGCCGAAGATCTCATCCAGGACCTGCTGGGAGATCTTGCCCCGCTCCTCCTGGTTGAGTGCGAGCCCTTCCTGCTGCAGCAGGTCCTGGATCTCCGGACGGATGGCCGCCGCCGCCTCGTCGCGGCTCAGGCCGTCCAGATTCGACAGGTTCAGGCGCTCGAGCAGCTGGCGGTGGATCCGTCCCCGGATATCCTCCAGCGTCGGCCCGGTCTGCTGCTCCGTGACCTCCGTGGCGCCTTCTTGGGCGGCCAGCGGCTCGAGCGGGGCCAGATCGGCCGTTTCGGTGGCGGCCGCGATCCCGTTCGACGGGGTCAGGTTCATATCGCTCATTAGCTCGTCCTCCGTCATCGCGAGAAGCGGGTCTTGAGCCGATCCATCAGACCGACGGCCTGGTGCGGCTCCACGTCCTGGTCCACGAACCGGGCGACCTCCAGACCCAGCGTCCTGGCATCCCGGCAGTAGTCGGATCGGGATCCGTTCAGGACGATCGGGTGGCCGACGTTCACCGAATGGGTGACCGCCTCTTCGTCCCTTCGCAGGTCGAACGCGACCGGCAGCTCGAGGGTGGACTCGACGTCCTTCCGCCCGATCTCGGCACCCTCATAGGTCCGGTTCAGGAGAATCCTTGGCTCCAGCCCGCTCTCGCCCCTCGCCTCCCGGAGGTGCGGGAGGAGACGCCTGGCGTTGCGCAGGGAGACCAGGTCCGGGTTCACGACCAGGAACACGTCGTCGGACTGGCCGATCGCCGTCGATCCGATGGGCGAGAGCGGGCGGGCCGTGTCCACGACCACCAGCCGGTAATGCTGACGGAGGAGGCGCAGGACCGTCCGGAGGTGCTCCGGCTTGGTACTGTTGCCGTCGACCAGCTCCTTGGGGGCCGGCAGCACGTGCAGCCCGGACTCGTGCTCGACGACCAGCGACGACAGAAGGCTCTCGTCCAGCCGGTGCAGATTGTCGATGAGGTCCAGGATGCTGTAGCGCGACGGAATGCCGGTCAGGACCGCGGAGCTGCCCGCCTCGAAATCGAGATCCAGAAGCAGGACCCGCTCACCCGTGAGCGTTGCGGCGTGGGCGGCGGCGTTCACGGCCGCCGTGCTGACACCCGAGCCTCCCTTGGCCCCGGTGAAGGTGATCAGGTGGCCCTCGACGGCCGGAGCGCCATTGGCTTTACGGCCGAGCTTCCGGGCCACCCGCCGGAACGCCTCCGCGAGCTCCCGGCCGTCCACGGGCGCGGGCAGGTACTCGGAGACACCCGAGCGCATGGCCTCGAGCAGCAGCTCCGGGGCGAGCTCCGGGCCCGCCCCGATGAGGGCCCGCGAGGGCCTCGCCTCGGAGAGCACCCGGACCAGGCGCAGCGACGAGACCGGATCGTCGGCGAAGTCCGCGACCACCAGCTCCGGGTCCTTCTCGTGGAGCGTCTGGAGCATGTCCGCGTCGATCGTGCCCGCCGCGGAGGGGATGTCCGCCACGATGGACATGAGCTGCGGGGACTCCTGCAGCAGCTCCTTGACGGTCGCACGCAGCTCCCGGTTCCCGGAGATGACGGCGGTTCTGAGTCTGTTATCGTTCATGAGGTCCTGACCTCTCGAGAGTATCCGTCCAGCGAGTTTATTCGATCAGCCGCAGCGTCTTGACGAGCGGTCCGGTCGCGGGCCCTGTGTCGCCCGCGCCGTTCACGTAGTAGAGGAAGCGGGCCACGACCGGCGCCTGCGTCCCGGCCTGCTCCTCAAGGAAGAGCATGGCGAAGTTGTTGAACCGCACGTCTGTGGGCCGTTCACTGCCCGACCCGATGAGCTGCTCAGGGTCGACCAGACCGACGATGATCACACGGGGGCTGTCGAGCCCGTTTTCGTAGGTGGATCCCTCGATGGAGCCCTCGCCGCTCGGATCCCAGTAGGCACCCGGGTCCTGCTGGATCAGCTCGCGTACGCCCTGGAAGGTCGGCCCCACCATGTTGCCGAACTCGAGGGGGTACTCGTACATGCCGTCCGGGTCACTGGCGTCGTCGCTCAGGAAGACGGGCTGCTCGTTGCACGTCTCGATGTTCGTCCTGTAATCCGCCGCGCCGGTCATGTAGCCCCCGTCGCCGTCCGGCATCTGCCACGGCAGGAAGGTGCCGGGGTTCACGACGAACTCACTGTTCGGGTCCTGCGCCTTGATGGTGATCTGCCGGCCCCGGTCGTTGGTGATTCCACCGACCCCGTCCCGGGCGGCGCTCCCGTATCCGGTGGCGTTCGGGTCTCCGATCTCCTGGGCCTGCTCATAGACGTCCTGGGTCGGATCGAAGGTCCATTCCTCGCCCTCGTCCCACCAGCCGTCACAGAGGGCGTCCTGTCCGCAGCCGTTTTCGCCGCCGTTCTCCTCCCACATGTCCATGATGGCCCAGGGACGGACGCACTTGGCCGCACCGGCGTTGACCGCCGCGGCCGCGGCCACGGCGCTCACCGTGAGCTCATCGATCCCGAGGAGCCTCGCGAACCAGGTCGGCAGACCTCGACGCCAGACGGCGACTCGGACTGCGGACTCCGCGGGGAGGAACTCGACGCTGAGGTCGTTGACGGTGTCGACCGGCTGGTTGCGCACGGTGTTGATCGCGGCGTACTCCTTCGCGCGGGCCTCCACATCCGCCCCCGCCGTGTAGGGATCGACGTGGTCCAGGTACGCGCTGGCCCCCGCGAGGGCCGCCGCGTCGGCGACCCGCTGGGCCTCCGTGCGGGCGGTGTACGCCATGCCGAGATCGATGGCGAGGCTCAGCACCGCCAGGATGCCCAGCAGCATCACCGCCACCAGGGGCAGCGCGGCACCGGCTCGGTCGACTCGCGGGGTCCGGGTCATCGGATCAGCCCCCCTGGTTCCGCTCGGGGTCCACCAGGCGCCGGCCCGATTCGAATACGCTGGTGCTGTCGTTCAGCATGTCGCTCCGGTCCCACTCGACGGGCTCACCCGTCGGCACGGCGGGCCGCGTGTCCGTGGGCTCGACGATGTGCGGCGTGACGATCACCAGGAGCTCGGTCTGCCGGTCGCGGGTCTCGCTGTAGCTGAAGAACGAGCCGATGATCGGCAGATGGCCCAGGAGCGGGATCTTGTCCACGGTCTCCTCCTGCTGGTTGTCCAGCAGACCCGCGATCGCCAGGTGCTGACCCGGCATGAGCTCGACGTCCGTCGAGGTCCGCCGCGTGAGCAGCGTCGGGATGGTGAACCCGGCGAAGGTGAGGCCGTTCCCGAAGTCGAGAGACGAGACCTCCGGCGCGAGGGAGAGGCGGATCCGGCCGTCATTGGTCACGTACGGCGTGAAGTTGAGGCGGACGCCGAACTCCTTCCACTGGATCGTGACCTGGTTGTTCTGCCCTCCCTGGACCGACGGGAACGGGAACTCGCCGCCGGCCAGGAACGTGGCCTCCTGCCCTTCCAGGGTCACGAGGTTCGGCTCCGCGAGGCTGCGGAACTCGCCCCGGCTGCGGAGCGCGCGGATGAATGCGTCCAGGCCCGTGCCGTTGTCGCCGAGAAGGAAGAGCTCCACCACTCCATCGGCGAACGTGTTGATGTCGATGTCGGCGGGCTTGTCCACGTCCTCGTAGTCCTGGACGTTGCTCATGACCAGGTCGCTGCCCAGCGCCTTGACCGCGTTCCGGGCGACCTCGGCGAACCGCACGTGCAGCATGACCTGGAGTGCGGAGGGCGCCATCATGTTGTTGATCACAGTGGCGCCGCTCGCCTCGACGATCTCGAGGATCCGCCGAGCGGCGAGGGCCTCGCGGACCGTGCCGGACACGACCACCGAGCCGCCCGTGGCGGACAGCTGCACGTCGAGGTCCGGGAACAGGGCGTTGATCTGGCGCTCGATGGACCCGATGTCCGGAGTGACGACCACGGTGTAGAGGTCGACCTGGTCGTACTCGTCCCACACGAAGAGGCTGGTCGTGCCGACGGTCAGACTGTTGATCACCACCTCGGTGGGGGAGATGACGACGGCGTCCGCAATCTCCGGGTCCCCGAGCGCGACCTTCTCGACGGGCTGCAGCGTGGTGATCAGAGCGCTGGTCCCGCGACCCAGCGAGACGACCTCTCCCGCCTCGGTCAGGACCTGCTGGGCCGTCAGCGGCGCGCTCGACGCCAGCAGGACGGCGAGCAGCCAGCTCAATCTGTGCAGGGTTCTCCGAATCGACATGGTCCTTCTCCTCATTCGTGGACGGTTAGTTCGAAAAGCGCTCGACGGACTTCGTGCCGCCTTTGTAGATCTGGACGATGGTGGGCCGCTGTCGCGGCGCACGCGGGGAGGGTGTGCTGCGACGGACAGTCGTCGACCGGGCCGTGGTGGACATTGTCGCCCCATCGAGCAGATTGCTCACCCGGATGCCCGAGGTCGGGGCGGCGTCCACGTCCAGCATGTTCCGGAGCGCCAGCTGGACCCGCCCCTGTGAGGTGGCCAGAGACAGGCGCTCGGCCTGCTCCGGGTCCACCATCACCGTCACGACGTTCACGACGATGGGGTCACCCTCCTCGTTCCGCTGCGAGACCTGCCCGGCCGTGAGGACCGTCAGGTTCTGCAGGATGATCTGCGTGATGGTCTCGTCCTGGTCCGGCGGCTTGATCGTCAGCAGCACGTCCACCCGGGTGCCGGGGATGACGAAACCGGCGACGCCGACCACCTGGTCGACGGCGATGCTCATGGCGCGCATGCCCTCCGGAATCACGATCGGAAGACCGGCGCCGCTGCCGCGCTCCGCGAGCTTGGTGGCCAGGAGCGGCTCATTGGTCTGGACCGCGCTGATGAGGCCCCGGCCCAC
Source organism: Candidatus Longimicrobiales bacterium M2_2A_002 (assembly GCA_051418035.1). Taxonomy (GTDB): domain Bacteria; phylum Gemmatimonadota; class Gemmatimonadetes; order Longimicrobiales; family RSA9; genus JAWVYT01. The sequence goes on along the minus strand of JBPRGE010000133.1, from coordinate 11,402 downwards.
CACGTCCGACGGCTGCATGGTGTAGCCCTCGGGGATCGCGTCGGCCGGCCATTCGACGATCCGGACGTCCTGCTCCGTCACGAAGTGGCCGACCGGGAGGTCCCGGGCCGCCACGGCGACACGCGCTGTGCGGGAATCCGGGGCCCGTGCGGCCTGGGCCGGGGTCGTGGACAGGTACTTCAGCGTCGAGAACGCGGCGACTCCCGCCATCACGATCGCGAGCGCAAGCACCAGTAGGACACGTCGTTTCCTCATTGATCTCTCCTCTGCGCAGTCCGCAGGTTACTCGGTTCGCATCGTGATCTGGCTGACGAGGGTTACCGTCTCCTCGCCGGACGCCCAGCTCATGAAGGCTCCCAGGAGCCAGAAGTCGTAGGGGTACTCGATTCGGACGGTCGTCGGCTCACTGCTGGCGCCTTCCGTGTACGTAATCGCGACGCGGGAGGAGTCCAGCCCCGCCGTGGCGAGACGCTCCTTGATCGCGGCGCCCGCCTCGGCCGTGCCGATCGACGGATCATCCACCACCAGCATCCGCGTCCCTTCCCGGGCCGCGTCGGCGATCGCGTGGTGGGCCGACCAGCCGCGGGCGAAATCGATGAGCCCGAAAATGATCAGGAACAGGATCGGTGCGATCAGCGTGAACTCCACGATCGCCTGACCGGGCCGATCGGTCCGGGGCCGCAGCGCGCGACGAGCTCGAAGACGCCTCATCGGAGGATCCAGTCGGCGAACGGTGTGAACAGGCAGATCAGCGCTCCGCCGGCGATGGCAACGCCGTACGGGACCGTGATGCGACCCTCGTCGCCGAGGCGGCTGCGGTGGCCTTTGTGGCCCAGGGTAGCCGCGCTCTTCGCCAGGTCCATTGTCATGACCGTTGCCTCGACGCCGCGACGGCTCCACAGAATCACCACGAAAGCGAGGACTCCGCCGAGGGCAGCGGAAGCCAGCAGCAGAGCCAGCAGGTCTGCTAACCCGACGCCGGCCGCGGCCACTATCAGGAACTTGGCGTCACCGCCGCCGATGGCGCCGAGAGCGAACGCGGCAAACCCGACCAGGAACGCGATTACGCCGGCGGCCAGCGAAGCGCCCAGACCTTCCAGGCCGCTTTGGGCCAGCATGGCTACGGGAGCCAGCAGAAGCCCCGCCAGGATCAGCCGGTTCGGGATCCTGGCGGTTCGCGCATCCATCAGCGCCCCCGCAACGAGCAGGGCCGCGATCAGGATCTTCAGAATGAGCGCCATCGTAACCATCTTCGTTTCTCGTTAGTAGTTGGGGTGAGAGAGCAGAGGGGACGGGCACACTGCCTCGCCCGTCCCCTTCTGCCTCAGTTAAGACCTACGGGGTCGTGCCGGCCGGGTAAGTCGTCGGCGCCGTACCCGGGGCGTCTCCGAGATCACCGGCGATCCTGCCGAACAGCGCGCCGATGTCGTTCCGGAAGAGCCCCAGCACCGCGATGAGGCCGATCGCGACCATCGCGATGATGAGCACGTACTCGACCAGGCCCTGGCCCGACTCGTCCTGCAGGAACGCGTTCCACATGTCCGTCATGTTTCCTCCTCTGCCCCGTTCGGGGCGGGTGTTGGATGAAGCCCGGGGGTCTCCGGGCAGCTTTTGGGCGGGCGCCCAATGCGCCCGGCGGGATTCTCGCCCCGCGGTGGCGAGCCACTCTGGCCCGCCGTCGTGCCATTGTTAGTTCACGCTGCGTGCCCGGTGGCCCAAAACCGAGTTCTTCCAGTAATGGCGCCAAGAACGGCGGTTTCGGGGGTGTGCCGCGGGGAGGGTAATTGTCCTGCCGTGGAACAGCGCCTGGTGCGGCGCGTCACGTTTTCCGAGCGGCCCGGTGCTGCCGGGGGCGACAGCAAAGAAAAGGGGCCGCCGAAGGATCGGCGGCCCCGGAGAGGCTACGAACGGGTGGGGGGCGGTCAGGCCACGTTTTCCACGTCCACGACGAGCCCGTGCTTCTCGATGATCCGGTCCAGCCGACCGCGGCTGATCTGGAGGATCTCGGCCGAACGGCTCTTGTGGCCCCCCTGACTGATCAGCACGCGCTGGACGTGGGCGGCCTCGGCCGCCTCGATGATCCGGTCCAGCTCGGCCGAGTCCGTCTCGAGATCATCCACACCGCCGTCGCCATCCAGGCGCACCCCGAAGTCCAGGTGCTCGGGGCCGAGCGTACTGCCCTGGGTGAGGACCACCGCGCGCGTGAGCGCGTTCTCGAGCTCCCGGACGTTGCCCGGCCAGTCGTACATCGACAGCCGCTTCTCCGCCTCCCTGGAGATCTTCGGCGGCGTGCGGGCGGCGACCTGGGCGGCCCGGGACACCAGGTGCCGGGCCAGGAGCGGGATGTCCTCCCGCCGCTCCCGGAGCGGGGGCACGGTGATCTCCACCACGCGGAGCCGGAAATAGAGGTCCTCCCGGAACCTGTCCTGCCGGACCAGCTTCTCCACCGGCTGATGGGTGGCGGCCAGGACCCGGGCATGAGACTGTCGCGAGCTCTCGCCGCCGACCGGGAAGAACTCCCTCTCCTGCAGCACCCGCAGCAGCTTGGCCTGGAACGCCAGGCTGGTATCCCCGATCTCGTCGAGGAAGATCGTACCCTCTCCGGCCAGCTCGAACCGGCCCTTGCGGTCGCTCTGGGCGCCCGTGAACGCCCCCTTCACGTGCCCGAACAGCTCCGACTCCAGCAGCGTCTCGGGGATCGAGGCGCAGTTCACGGAGATGAACGGGTGCGCCGATCGGGTCGAGTTGTCGTGGAGGGTCCGTGCGATCAGCTCCTTCCCCGTGCCCGTCTCCCCGCGGATCAGCACGGGCGCGTTCGTCGGAGCCACCCGTCCGATGGTCTTGAAGACCTGGACCATCTTCGGGTGCCGCCCCACCAGGCCGCTCGACTCGAGGGAGGCGGGGTCAATCGCCTCGACCACGTCCTTTCCCTTCTTCCGCTCGGCCAGGGCCGCTTCGACGATGGCCTCGAGATGGTCCAGGTCGAGGGGTTTCACGATGTAGTCGTAGGCCCCGTGCTTCATGGCGTCGATCGCCGTCTGCATGTCGTCGAAGGCGGTCATGATCACCACGGGAGTCGTCGCGGCGTCCTGGTGCAGCTTCTTCAGCAGGTCGAACCCGCTCATCTCCGGCATGCGGAGGTCGGTGAGGACCAGGTCGGGCGAGAACCGATGGAAGACGGCGAGCGCCCGTTCACCGGACTCGCACGCCTCGACTTCGTGTCCGGAACGGGCGAGGTGGCGTCGCAGGATCTCGAGGTGCGACGGGTCGTCTTCTGCGATCAGGATTCTGTTGGCCATCGTTCAGTCTCTCGTTGATCAGGCGAAGGAAGGCTCTCGCTGCGTCGTCTCGGTTTCCGGCTCCGGCGGCTGCTCCTCCAGCTGGGCCACGATCAGCTTGACCACGAAGACCGCGCCCGTACCGGCCGCTACCGGTTCGTACGATATGGTGCCGCCCGCCTGCTCCACGCTCTTGAGCGCGGTGGGCAGGCCGATGCCGTTCCCGCGCATCTTCGTGGTGAAGAACGGCTGGAAGATCGTGTCGACGAGGTCGGGCGGTACGCCGGGCCCGTTGTCGGCGATCCGGACGTGACACCGTTTGCCGTCGTCGCTGAGGGAGGTGGACACGCGGATCCGGCCGTGTTCCGTGTCCTGGAGCGCGTCCACGGCGTTCACCAGGAGGTTGATCCACACGCTTCGCAGCCCCTCGGCGCTCCCCTTCACGAGGTCCCGCTCGGCGCGGGCCACGAACTCCACCTCGAGCCCCTGGGCCCGGAGCTTCGGGGCCAGGACGTTGAGGCTCTCCTGCATCGTCTCGTGGGCGGAGCAGTAGGAGTCGTCGTCGTCGTCCCTGGGTCGGCCGATCTCCAGGACGGTCCGCACGACACCGTCCAGTCGCTTCACCTCGTTCGTGGCGATGGCGATGATCCGGTCGGCATCGGACGGGATGAAGCCGCCCTTGAGGTCACGGTGCAGGCTCTGAAGGCTCAGCCGGATGGAGCTCAGCGGATTGCGAATCTCGTGGGACAGGTAGGACGCCAGCTCACCGACCGACGCCATCTTGTTGGTGACCTCGACCTGCCGGATCGACTCGGACAGTCGCTCGACCATGTTCCGGAACGCGAAGGAGAGCCGCCCCACCTCGTCGTTGCCCGGCGGCGGCAGCCACGGCCGCAGGTTGCCCACCTCGATCTGATCGGCCGCGGCCGTGAGGGAGCGCAGGGCGCGGAACTGCCGACTCGCCGCGAGACCGAAGATGAGGGCGGCCAGCAGGATCACCCCGAGCACGACCGCCAGGTACTCCGTGCGACTCTCGCGGAACGGGGTCAGGAAGTCGTCCTCGCTGGCATGGACGACGACGGCGTACCCTCCGAGATCCGTGGGCGCGACGGTTGCGGTCCAGTCGGCTTCGATGTTCCCACTGGCAGCCTCGTACCGGACATGCTTGAAGCCGTACCGGGATGCGTTCGATCGGAGCGTGCCGAGAACCGGCTCCGGGACGGACGCGCCGACCGACCCGCAGTCGTGTGGGTACACGATCCGTCCGCTCGGATCCACGATCTCGGTTCGACCCGAGGGCCCCATCCGCGATCGGAGCGATGGGGCGCGCTCGACGAGGCGGGCCGGGGACACCGTGCCGACCAGCACCTCGGCCCCGTCGGTACCGGGAACCCGGGCCCGAATCGCCAGCTCATCGCCGTCGGCTGTGCACGGCTCCTCCAGCGGCGGACGTGCGGCCGTCACCGGAGCCTGCCCGGCTCGCTCGATCCGCAGCCCGGCCAACAGATCGCTCTGCTCGCTGAGAACCTCTGTCAGAGCGTCCGACGTGACCGGCTCGTTCGTCTCGCTCAGAAGGTGGGCGACACCCTCCACGTCCAGCTGCGCGCGGGTCCACGCGTTCGACAGCTCTCCGCGTACCTGGCCGGCCAGGACCTCGCTGCGGGAATCGAGCACCAGGCGAAGCGCGTTCATGGACTGCGCGTAGTCGCCCGCGCCCAGAAGTGCCGCGGGGATCAGCGCGAAGCCCACGAAGAGCAGGAGTATGCGTGCGCGTAAGGTCACCGTTCGTTCCGATCTCCAGAAGAGTGTTCTGGCGTAGAACAATGCACGAAGTCGACCGGGCGATCGACATTTGTGCTACGGCGAGACAGGGATTTCGAATCCTGAGAGATAACCCGCTGTGCGACAACGCTTTATGGCGAAGCTCGCCTGGGGATGTCGCAGCGTGATACAGCGCCGGAAGGCTCGTACAGAGGCGCTGGAATGACTACAAGGGTTCCAGTCTCACACATTTTTTCGGGGTGACGGGTTGTGCCGCGTCGTGACAATGTGGCGACGCGGCACAACGGCCTGTCAGCCGCTGGTGAGCGACTGGCGGAAGCTGGAGAGCTGCACGATGTCCGGATCAGCCTCGTCAGGGGCCGGCAGGAGGGACTGGTCGCTCCCTTCGGCGGCGAGGGCAATCGGCGAAGGCTTGAGCCGCTCGAAGAAGTAGGGTCGCTGGAACGTCTCATCGATCGAGGGTCCGGCGGGGTGCTTCCGTTCCCGCATCCGGAACGCGAGGTATCCCACCGCCGCGAGGGCGATGGTTCCGACGATCGTTATGACGACGACGAATACGGTAAGTGTGAGGATCTGGTTCGTATCCATGGGTCAGCTCTCCGTTACGGTGCCGGTTCGCGCGAGCTTGCCCCAGTTCATCTCGAGCTTGAGGAACTCTTCGATGGAAGCGAACAGCTTCGCGACGTCCACGATGAAGATGAAGAAGAAACGATAGAGGACGGCCATCGGCACGAGCGACAGCTCCTCCTCTTCCAGGGAGACGGAGAGCAGCGCCACCGCCACCTCCAGGAGTGTGATCAGGAGCCACCATGCGATGACCGTGGCCGGCATCCCGTAGGCGAGGGCGACGATGCTGAAGCCGAGGTGTCCGAAGATGTTCAGTGCGGGCCAGACCAGGATCTCGAGCAGCAGGTTCAGGATGGAGAAGCGGACGGCTGCATCGCCTTCCCGCTGCCAGATGATCGACCGGTACTTGTCCAGCGACTGCAGGATCCCGCGGGTCCAGCGGTAGCGCTGCTTGATCAGGTCGAGCAGCCGCGTCGGTGCTTCCGTGCGGGCCACCGCCCGGTCCTCGTACACGACGCGCCAGCCGTGGGAGAGGAGCTTCAGGGTGAGGTCGGCGTCTTCCGCGAAGGTATCGGAGTCGTATCCTCCGACCTGGAGGAGCACGTCGCGTCTGAAGATCCCGATGGGGCCGGGCACGATGCTCACCGCGCGCACGGTGGCCTGGGCCCGTCGGGCGATGTTCAGGCCTTCGACGTACTCCAGGGCCTGCAGGCGCGTGAGCAGGTTGATCCGGTTTCCGACCTTGACGTTGCCCGCGACAGCGGCGACGTCCGGGCGGGTGAAATGATGCATGGAGTCCCGGAGTGCGTTCGGGGCCAGCACCGAATCGCCGTCCATGGTCAGGACGAACGGGTACTGGGCTGCGCGCACGCCCATGTTCAGGGCGGACGCCTTGCCGCCGTTGGACTTGCTGTAGACGCGGATCTGCACGGAGTCGAAGTCGCCTTCGAAGGCGGCGGCCAGCTCCGCCGTCTCGTCGGTGCTGCCGTCATCGATGACGAGGATCTCGTAGCGCGGGTAGTCGAGCCGGAGCAGCGACTGGATGGCCGCCTCGATCACCGGTGCCTCGTTGTAGGCCGGGAGGATGATGCTGACGGGCGGGAGGTAGCTGCCCGTGGACCCTTCCTCCCCGTCCTCGTTCGTCGCCTGCTCGATCGCGTGCAGGTAGGAGAGCCACATCAGGCTGCCGTAGCGGAAGAGCAGCAGGCCCAGGAAGAAGAGCATGATGATGGCGATGGTCTGCGTCGCCACCGACCGATACTCGCTGGGCGACTGCAGCGTCAGGATGATCCCGGTCACCACGAGCGCGCCGAGGCAGAGGAGCCCGACGAGGCCGACGATGAAGAGCAGGCCGTAATGAGGTCGGCGCATCAGAAGCCCCCCGTCCTGGATACCTGAATACTCACGCTGTGCGACGTGTAGCCGCTGCGCAGCGCGCCGCCGCCGTCCGCCGACAGGTCGATAGTCCAGGGCCCGTTCCGGTAACCGATGGTGCCGCCGGCTTCCAGCGTCGGCGTGCTCCCGTCACGGTAGCGCACGAGCCCGGTCTCACGCTCGTCGATCCAGGCGTATCCGGGCGCCGCCCGCAGGCCGATCCACCAGCGCGACCCCACGGACCGGCCGTACCCGAACGTGAGGGCCGGCGCGATATAGGAGCGCGGCGACCAGTACAGACCGCCGGACCCGGCAGTCGGAGCTGGATCGACGGCGGTGATCGCCCGGATCATGCCCCCCAATGTTAGAGGGGTCTCCCCGATGGAGCGGTCCGATCGGAGCATGGCGGCGTAGCGGGTGCCGGCCCCGGCCGTGGAGCCGAAACGCTGCCACTGTCCCTGGCCGGACACGTTCCAGCCTGCAACGGCGCCGGACCCGCTCAGCGAGATGCGGTCGAGCACAGCCTCCGACTCGAGGGCCGTGAACCGGCCGGCCTCCCGGAGGCCGGGAGAGCGGTCGTACCGGAGCACGGCGCGGCCATCCTCCGCCCGATACTCCACACCGGCGCCCCAGGTGGCCGTGACGGGCGTGCCCTCGAAGGCCATGGCCCCAACCGCGGCGACGGCAGCGTACCCGGCCCCGAGGGGGATCCGGGTGAGGACGTCCACGCCGGCGGCGAAGGCCCGCCGATCCCAACCCGACAGGGAGGGCCCACTCGAGTAGCCCTGCCTGAGCCCGATGGAGACGGTGCCGAAGTCGTAAGTGTAGTCGCGGGTCAGGCGGGAGAGGACCCAGTCGAATCCTTCCGAGTCCCGGTAGCTGTCGGCGGCCACCGTCCACGCCACGCGGGTGATGTCCGCAGGGGCCTGGCCGGGGTCGAGGAGCTCACGGGCGACCCGCATCCCCTCCGCGAGACCCGCGGCGTCCGGGTCGAGGACGAGCACACGCTCATACAGCGCCAGGGCCGCCTCGGCCTCGCCCCTCCAGCGCTCGAGGTCGGCGAGCAGGAGCAGGGCGCCCACGTGCTCGTCATCGGCGTCCAGCACCTGCTTCAGCTCGGCCTCTGCCTCGGCCCACCGGCTGCTGTCCTGCCACGCCAGCTGCCGGGCCAGGGAGAAGCGGGCCTCGATGTCAGCCGGGTCCAGGGCCAGAAAGCGACGATATGCGATCTCGGCACGGTCCGGCCGACCGGCCCACGATTCCAGCCGGGCGCGCTTCAGCAGGAGGTCTGCGTCCTCGATTCCGGTCGCCTCGATGTGGCGATCCAGGAACCGTATGGCTGCGTCCAGCGAATCGGCGGCCTCCGCTGCGCCGACCGCTTCGTCGAGCAGGTCGCGGTTCGCGGCGTCGAGGGCGAGCGCGTAGTGCTCGATCGACCGGCCCGGCCGGTCGGCGGCGGACAGGGCCCGCGCCAGCCGCAGCCGGTTGGCGGGGGTGTCGTCCCGCTCGACCCAGCGTCGGGCCAGCTCGACGGACGGGTCCAGCCCCCGGCGGATCTCCTCGCGGAGCGCGTACGCCTCGGGATCTGGACCGGACTCGGCCAGGAGCAGCGTGAGGACTGCATCCGCCGAGCGCAGCTGGCCGGACCACCAGAGGTACCGGGCACGCCGCATCCGCAGCGCTTCGCTCCCGCCGAGCCGGCTCTCGAGGCGCTCCAGGACCAGCGCCGCCTCGCCGTACCGCTCGGCATCGGCGTGAACCCGCGCCAGCGATTCGAGGTCCCGCGTCTCTCCCGCGTCCTCGACGAGGTCGAGGAGGACCCCGGCAGCCCGCTCCTGCTGACCGTCGCGCTCCAGGGCGATGGCCAGCTCACGGCGCACCTTCGGGTCTGGCCGCTCCTGCAGGATCCGTCGCAGCTCGGAGACGGCGCTGCGGTTCCGGCCGGCGTTGATCAGCATGCGGGCGAGCTCGAGTCGTATCCCGGCGTCGTCCCGGAGGGCGAGAACCTGTCGGTACTGGTCCTCGGCCTGCACGTACCGTCCGTCCCGTGCGGAGGCCCGGGCCCTCTCGAGGGCGATCTCGCGAGGGCTCTGCGTGCCCGAGGAGCCGGTCCGCGCATCCGCCTCCGGGGTCGGGCCCGATTGCGGGACCGCGCCCGAGGTCGGGCCCTGCGGCATGTGGGCGATCCGCGCGGAGTCGCTCAGTGCGCTGGCGGCGTCGGGCTTATCGTGCCGACCGACCCACGCCGCGTCCCGGTCCTTCCGGAGGGAGCGCGTGAGGCCGTCGGTGGCCGTCAGCCCGAAGGCCTGGCTGCCGAGGCCGAGGAGCTGGCCACCTGCCGTGACGTACAGAGACGACGCGGCCAGGGCCAGGACGGCCGCGATCAGAATCACGAGCAGCCCGAGGTACAGGCGACCGCGCCGGTGCACCGCCGGATCCTGCTCATCGCGCGGGTTCATGCCCGGGCGGCGGCAGAGTGCGAGCTCTCATGACGGCTGCTCGTGCGGAAGAGCTCCTGCAGCCGCTCCCGGTCGGCGGGGAACGCAAGCAGCTCGACGGCGCCCTCGTGGGCGCTCCGGAGACGCTCCGCCAGCTCGGAAGCCGTATTCTGATCGACGTGCCCGAAGTAGATACCGAGCTGTCCACCCTCCAGCGCGGCGATGAGGTCGCCATCGTCCAGCCGCACCTGGCGCCGGAGGATGTCCCAGGTCCGGGACAGACCCGCAGTCGGACGCAGGACGGCCACCGCGAACAGCGGCGGTGTGGGGAGAGCCATCACGGAACAGACGGCCTCGCCGAACTCCACGTCGGACATCGGCCGGTATCCGCCATCGTCGCTGCGAGGCTGCGCGGGGCCGGCCGGAGTACGGGGCCCGCCACCGGCGAGGTGGCCCCGCTCGAGCAGTGCCCCGACACGCTCCGTGACCTCGACCGGGGACAGGTCCGACGTCAGAAGGTCGTCGGCGCCGGCCCGCAGCAGGCGTGCACGCGTGCTCGACCGGAGGCCCACCGGGGGGGCGACGAGAACGATCGGAGCACCGTTGCCGGACTGCCGAAGCGAGCGTACGAGCTGGAGCGTCGCATTCGGGCGATACGGGTCGAGGCCGATCATCAGGAGACCATAGTTCGCCGCCGAGATGTCTCCGAACCCGCTCTCCAGGGTGTCGTGATCCACGAGCTCGAAGCTCTGGCCGATCGCCCGGCGGAAGGAGGTCGGGACCACGCCCTGGTCGTCGAGCAGCAGCAGCCGGTTGCGGAGCTCCGTCGGGAGGACGGTGCGCTCGCGATGAATGACCGACTCCCTGATTCCCAGGCCGGGCTGGATATCGAAGATGAACGGCTCGGTGTTGATCGCCTGCTGACGCAGCTTCGCGATCGAGAGCTCCCGCCGCGTCCCATTGACGCGAGCGACCTCGAAGACTCCGGCGGCCGTGCTCACCACGCGATCGTAGAGCCGACGCCGCGAGCGCATACCGGCCTGGTCTTCGGGGATGGTGAGGAGCTTCGTGGCGTCGGTGCGGGTGAGGAACGCGCCCAGCCCTTCCACCAGGTCGTTGGACACGTGGCCGCCCTCCAGGAACGGAGAGAGCGAGTCGATCACCACGCGGCTCGGCTCGGCGCCGTCGCCCTTCACCAGCTCCGCCAGCTCCTCGAATACCAGGTCCGGGTTCATCAGTCGCGAATACCGGCGGAGGAAGTCCATCCGGAACTGCAGAACCACGAGACGATCTTCCACCACGTCGGGCCGCAGGTCGTGGCCGAGGTACCTGGCGTGGGAGAGCAGGTCGGACAGGCCGTCCTGCGTGAGAATCGCGCAGCGCTCACCGGACTTCAGCCCTTCGATGAGGAAATGGAGCGCGATCGTCGTCTTGCCTGTGCCCGGCGTCCCGGCGAACAGGTAATGACGGCCGCTGATCAGCGACCCAAGACGCGCATCCAGTCCCGGGACGCCGGTAGACGGCCCGGTGGGCCGGAGCGGATGGGCGTCGGGTACGGCGGGCGGTGTGGCGGCTCGGATCATCGCTGACGGACCTTCCCTGGTTACGTTTTCCATTCGTTCGTCTCCACACGAGCATGGGAATCCCACGCCTCCATTGGGGCAACCGGTGTGCCCCGATGTGGAGAATGGACGTAAAACGTTTGTGGACAACGTTTTGAGGAGGATTCAGGGTCCGCGTGAGACCACGGGGACGGAGGGACAATGTGCCAGCGTGGGACACGCCTTCGGGCCATCGCGGTACAGTCGGCCCAAACGCACGAGGCCCCCGCAGGCCTTAACAGCCTTGCGGGGGCCTCGTTCGTACCGCTCAGTCGGGACGGTCGGATTCGAACCGATCCACCCTCAAAGGTCTTTTCCCCGGAACCACGCGGTTTTCTCATGGTCCGATCCCCTCGCTGGTG
>JBPRGE010000132.1:0-3524 GCA_051418035.1 Candidatus Longimicrobiales bacterium M2_2A_002 | reverse complement strand
CTGAACACGTTCCTGCTGGAGTCGTTCCCCTACCTGCGGCTCCTGTCGTTCATCGTGGTGATCGCGTCCACGGTCCAGATCGTGGAGATGGCGTTCAAGAAACTGGCACCGCGGCTCTTCCAGGAGCTGGGGATCTTCCTGCCCCTGATCACCACGAACTGCGCGATCCTCGGGCTCGCCATCTTTCAGACCAACCGCGGCTACGGGTTCTGGGAGGGGATCTTCTTCGCCCTGGGTGCGGGGTTGGGACTGACGCTGGCGCTGTTCCTCATGGCGTCGGTCCGGGAGCGCGTCGAGCTCTCCAACGTGCCGGATCTCTCGCGGGGTCTGGCCCTGAACTTCTTCATCGCGGGCTTCCTCTCGCTCGCCTTCATGGGGTTCGCCGGACTGTTCAGCGCCTGAACCGAAGGAGAATGGGTCCACGGGATAGACAGAGCCGGCGCCAAAACGAGTACAGGCACCGACGGAGGGGGACAGAATGACGATCGAGTACGGACAGCTGGAGCGCACGGAGGTTCCCGTTACGGGCCTGGCGTGCGGCGCGGGCGGCGCGAGGACGATGGAACGGGTCCTCCGCAGGGTCGACGGCGTGGCTTCGGTCTACGTCAACACGGCGAACGAGGTAGCGTACGTCACGTTCGACCCGGCCCGTTGCACGAAGCGGCACATCCGGGAGCGGCTCGCCGGCGCGGGCTACCTGCCCTGGGAGGCAGTGTAGTGGAGACCGCACGGGTGGGCTGCAAGGCCGACCCCGTGCCAGACTGAAATGGCTACCGATAGAACCGGACCAGGCGGGTACCCGGATAATAGGCGGAGAGAATCTCCCGGTAGGACTGGCCGGACCGGGCGCGTCCGAGGGCGCCGGCCTGGCAGAGCCCCACGCCATGCCCACGACCGGTTCCGCTCGCGATCAGCTCGGTGACGCGGCCGTCCCGCCCTGTTTCCAGCTCGAAGTCGGTGCTGCCGAGGATGCGATCCGGTTCCGGCCTGAGGACCCACCGGATGGAATCGCCACGTACCCGTTCTTCGCCCAGGTTCGTCCAGAAGGTCAGTTCCGCGACCCGGCCGGGAAACGACCGTCGTGTTACGGCCACGGAGTCGACGCGAGTCAACTCCCTGCGCCGATCCCCGTCGAACAAGGTCCCGCGCAGGGTTTCCAGCAGCGCGGGCTCGTCCCACGTTTCGGTCCAGCGCAGCCCCCCGGATCCCTCGCAGTACCAGCCGCCCCCGCGCTTTGCTTCGGGGACAGAACGGAGGTACGGCCGAGGCGCTGCGTTCCAGACCTCCTCGACGGCCGCCGTCCGGCCGCCACAGCTCGCATGGTAGTAGGCTTCGATCACCTCGCCCCCGTACATCAACACCTCGCCCCGGGTGGCTTCCACGGCTTCCGTGGCAAGGGCGTCCTCAACGCCCATGCCTCCGTACGCCTGGTCGAGAACGGAGCCGAACAGGTCGAAGCCGAGATGCCGGCGGCGGCCGAGGTGTCGCACGGCGTACGTGCGGGCCGCCACGGCCTGGGCCTTCAAGGCCTCCATGTCGGACCGGGCCCGGCCTCTCCCCAGCTCCAGCGGCACGACCCCGCGGAGGTATGTTTCCAGGTCGACCCGATTCACCGCCGTCACGCCCCGGTCCGTGCCGCGCAGGAGGACCGCCCCCCTGTAGCGCGTGCCGTCGATCTCCACGGCACCGCGATCCGGTCGGACCAGAACAACGCCGGCGGCGATCGTGTCGCCTTTCGCGTTGCGCGTGGTCAAGCCGCCCGCCGATCCCTCGACGACCCAGGGACCCGTTCCCTGGTCCAGGACTCGGCCCTGTTCGTCGCTCAACCGCAGCAGCCCTTCGGACTCGAGGCGGATCACGGGCGCATCGACTTTCACGCCGACGCGAACGACGGGTTCCCGACCGCCACGTTCCCCGAGGGGCGCACTTCCCCGTTCTGCGGCTGGCCCTGCGAGGGTACATCCACCGGTGAGGATCAGGGCTGCGCCCGCCAGCACCCGCGGCGTGGATCCAGATGGCCTCACGAAGCCCGGGCGCGTCGGCCCGGTTCCCAGATGGACTCGTGGCGCGCCGACACCCAGGGACGGATCTCCGCCAGCTTCTTCTCGACCGCTTCGTAGAGCTCCGCGGTCTCCGCCGGTCCCACCGTGACGTCCAGGAGAACGGCGGCGAACGCCCGCGGCAGCACCGCCAGCTCGGCCACGATACGTTCGGTGTCGATCTCCCTGGTCCTCAGCCGGGCCACTTCGGCCGCCAGCAGTCGATCGATGTCCCTGCGCCGTTCACGATCGTCGGTGAGAGCGTAGGTGAGCAGGGCGCGCTCCAGCGTTCGCGCGCGCAGTCGCCCATGATCGTCGCCGAGGAGACGGCGCCACTGTCGTGTGATCAGCGCCTCGATCTCGTCCAGCGTGAGCGCCCCGACACGAGGTTCCGTGGCCAGCGTCCGGGTCCTGCGGGCCGTCGACTCTCGCGACCGAAGGGCGAGCGGCTCGCCACCGCAGAGGTGCCCGTCTTCCCTGACCCCGCCCTCCACCCATGCGTGGACATCGACGTGCTGCCCGGGATCCTCCCGGAACCGGGTCGCGCACCCCCGGCAGCAGAAGTACACCACGACCGGCCCGACCACTTCGTAGTCGACCGCCTCTTCCCACCGGATCTCCATGCCGCATACCGGATCACGGAATCTCATTGCCCACCTCCGCTCGCTGTCATGGGTCCCCCGCGCACGCCGGGAACCGCGTGATTCTGTCTGTCCCAACAGATACCGGATCCTCCGTGAATCGGCGGTGAGACGCGCATGAAGCCGGATTCATCACGACACCGCGATCTTCCTGAATTCGTCTTAATCGCAGCCTAACCACCTCTTCATCGCGTCCGCGATACCGTTTACCCGTCCCGGCGCCGCACCGCCGCTGTCGGGTCACCAACTGAGTCGAAAGGAGGCCACGCATGAACGCGACAGGAACAGCGACCCGGTACGGCGCCGGGACCCCCACTGGGGTTCAGGACGAGCCCCAGGCCGAAGAGCAGATCACGCTCCGCATCGAGGGGATGCACTGCGCGAGCTGCGTTTCTCGCCTCGAGGGAGTCCTCGGCGGCGTTCCGGGCGTCCGTTCGGCTCAGGTGAGCCTCCCGTCGGAGACGGCGGTGGTGACCATGGACGCGAGCGCGGCATCCGCGCAGGCGCTGCGGGTGGCGGTCGCCGCCCAGGGATACAAGGCGCGCCAGGTCGAGGCGGAGGAGGCCGTCGACAGCGCCGCCGAGGACCGCAAGCGCGAGTACCGGGACCTGATGAAGCGATTCTGGATCGGGCTCGCGATCTCGATCCCGGTGATGATCACCGCGTGGCCCGACTGGTTCCCGATCCTGCGGGGCCTTTCGCACGACTGGGTCCGGGTGATCTGGGGGATCGACGGCCTGTTGACCCTGGTCGTGCTCGCCTACGTCGGGAAGCGGTTCTTCACGGGCGGTTGGTCCGCCCTGAAGCACCGGAACGCCGACATGAACACCCTCATCGCGCTGGG
>JBPRGE010000131.1:0-1318 GCA_051418035.1 Candidatus Longimicrobiales bacterium M2_2A_002 | reverse complement strand
GCGGCCATGGCCAGCGGGTTGCCCGACAGTGTGCCCGCCTGGTAGACGGGGCCATCGGGCGCGACCTGTCGCATGAGGTCCTCGCGGCCGCCGAACGCGCCCACGGGGAGCCCGCCGCCGATGATCTTGCCGAGCGTGGTCAGGTCGGGCATCACGCCGTAGCGCTCCTGCGCGCCGCCCGGCGCCACGCGGAACCCGGTCATGACCTCGTCGAAGATCAGGAGCGCGTCGTGCTCGTCGCACAGCGACCGCAGCCCTTCCAGGAACCCGTCGGCCGGCGGGATGCACCCCATGTTCCCGGCCACCGGCTCGACGAACACGCCGGCCACCCGGCCGGCGTTCTCCTCGAAGAGCGCCCGGACGGAGCCCAGGTCGTTGAACTCGGCCACCAGTGTGTCCTTCGCGGCGCCCTCGGTCACGCCCGGGCTCGACGGGACGCCCAGCGTGGCCGCGCCGCTCCCGGCCTCCACGAGGAAGCTGTCGGCGTGGCCGTGGTAGCCGCCCCGGAACTTGATGATCCGGTCCCGCCCGGTGACCGCCCGGGCCAGCCGGAGCGCGCTCATGGTGGCCTCCGTCCCGGAGTTGACCATCCGGACCACGTCCACCGACGGCACCATCTCGACCACGAGCCCGGCGAGGAGGACCTCGCCGGGCGTCGGCGCGCCGAACGACGTCCCGTTGGTGAGCGCTACCTCGAGGGCGCCCCGGACGTCCGGGTGGTTGTGCCCGAGGATCATGGGGCCCCACGAGCCCACGTAGTCGAGGTACTCGTTCCCGTCGGCGTCCCAGAGGCGGGAGCCCCGGGCCCGGTTGAAGAAGACGGGGGTGCCGCCCACCGAGCCGAAGGCCCGGACGGGACTGTTCACCCCGCCGGGGATCAGCTTCCGGGCGTGGTCGTAGTGCTTCTGGCTCTCGGTCCGGCTCACTCGCTACCTCCAAGCGCTCGTGCGATGTCCTTGGCGAAGTACGTCAGGATCAGGTCGGCGCCGGCCCGCTTGATGGCGACGACGCTCTCCATGGCCACCCGCGCCCCGTCGACCCAACCCTTCTCCTCGGCCGCCTTGATCAGCGAGTACTCGCCGCTGACCTGGTACGCGGCCGTGGGCATGCCGAACGTCTGCTTCACCTGGTGGATGATGTCGAGGTACGCGCCCGCGGGCTTCACCATGACGATGTCGGCGCCCTCCAGCACGTCGAGCTCGACCTCCCGGAGCGCCTCGAGGCCGTTGGCCGGGTCCATCTGGTAGCCCCGGCGGTCGCCGAAGCTCGGCGCCGAGTGCGCCGCGTCCCGGAACGGCCCGTAGTACGACGACGCGTA
>JBPRGE010000130.1:0-5347 GCA_051418035.1 Candidatus Longimicrobiales bacterium M2_2A_002 | reverse complement strand
CTGCATCATGTGCTGCCGCATCGCCGACCGGGCCGAGTCCCGCAGCGTCTCCAGCTGCGTCACCTGATCATCGGTGAGCTCCAGCGACTCCCGCAACTGCAGGATCATGCCGGGGCCGGCGGCCATCCCCATCATGCCACCGCCCATCATCCCCTGCTGGCCGTGCATGCCCTGCATCATCTGCATCATGCCGCCCTGCATCATTCCGGACTGGCCCTGGGCCATCCCCATGCTGCGGCTGCTGTCCGCCCGGGCACCGTGGTGTCCCTGCGCCACGGCGGGGGCCGCCACCAATGCGATCGCTGCCAGTACTGCAAGTGTCTTTCTCATAACTCTGCTCCTTTCGATTGATTATTCGCGTCGCAGCTCATCGAGCGTGCGACGATACTCTTCCTCATCGATCTCGCCGCGGGCGTATCGCTCCCGCAGCACACTCTCCGCTCGATCCTCGCCGCTCCGGTCACCACCCTCTCTCCTGCCGGGCCAGCGACCGTCGGCGATGGCCCAGACCGCAAGGACCAGGACCACCAGGATCAGCGTCCATCCGAACATCATGCCCCAGCCTCCCCAACTCATGTGATCTCCCATCCAGGGGCTCCACCCCTGGATCGTCGTAAGCGCTGCAAGCATGTTCATTCGTTCTCCTCCTCCACGCGGTCCAGCACCCTCACCAGCTTGGACCGCACTTCCTCTGCCAGCGGCTCGAGCGTCTCACCGCCGGCTACGCTCAGCTGGATCACCGGGTCTACGGCCTCCACGACCGTCTGCCCGCCCTGGCCGGTCTCCTGCACCACCACGTTGCACGGCAGCAGGAGCCCGATGTCGCCATCCGCTTCCAGCGCCTGGTGGGCCAGAGGAGGGTTACACGCTCCGAGGATCTCGTAGCGGCGGAAGTCCTCGTCCAGCTTCTCCTTCAATGTGGCCTTCACGTCGATCTCCGTCAGCACGCCGAAACCTTCCTCCTCGAGAGCCCCACGGACTCGTCGATCGACCTCGTCGAAATCCAGGTCGAGCGTCCGCTTCATGGCATAGGACCGGTTCTGTTCATTCATGGTTCCTCCCTGGTTCAGATTATTTGACTATATAGTAATGCAGTCCGGATGAACTCAGGGTGAACTGCGAGTGAAGGTGCATTCACCCACAGCTCAGGGGCTGGCGCGCCCCTGGGAGACCGCCCAGACGTACGCGGCCACGCGGGCGGCCTGCTCCTCGGTGATCCCTCCCGGGTACGCGGCCATGGCGGTGCCTTCCACGCCCGCCCGGATGACATCAAGGATAGTGGCGAGGCTACCGTCGCCGTTCTTCCACGTGGCGTCGACCAGGCTCGGCGCAATGGGTCCCCCCGCCAGGTCGGCTCCATGGCACGCCGCGCAGCCGCCCGTGCCGCGGAATACCGTCCGCCCCTGCTCGATCATGGCATCGGTGACGGCCCCCTCGGTCAGTTCGACACGCCCTTGCCCCGGCGCCGTGCGCCGGGCGCTCCGGTTGGAGGCGAGCAGGAAAGCCAGGGCCGCCCGGGCCTGCTCGCGGGTCAGGTTGGCCCGCGCCTGCATGTGCTGCATGATGATGATCCAGTCCCGGTCACCTCGCTCACCCGGGCTGCGCGGCACGTGGCAGCGCTGGCATTGGCGGGAGTACACCTCCGCGCCGCGCTGCACGAGGGCTTCCGTGGATTCCGTAGTATCTGCCTGTTGGGCCTGGACGGCTCCGGCCGTACCGAGAATCGCGAGCAGCGCCAGGATCGTGGTTGCGTATCGTTGCATGTCTTCCTCCTCAGAATCCGAAGGCCCATTGGAGGGCGAAGCGGTCGTTACCGATCTCGGTCTCCTCGCGGTTCACCTGGTACTCCGCCTTCAAGGCCACAGAGGGCGTCAGCCAGTAGGCCATGCCGAGCCCGATCTGCCTGCCAGGCTCCGACACCACCTCGTCTTCTGTCTCCCCGGTCAGGATCTGGGACCACCGTATGACGGGCTCGATCGCACCGAAGCGACGTTCGATCTGGACGAAGTAGCCGGCCCGCCGCGCATTCTCGGGCGGCTCCCCGGCAATCTCGGGCTCCAGCTCCATCAGCGTTCGGGTGTATTCGCCGTGGAGTTCGAATCCCATGTGACGCATCTCGGCATGCACGCCCAACGCCGAGAAGCTGCGTCCGGCCACGTCGTACGCGCCCGTCATGCCGGAGACATTGACCTCGAAGTACGGCGCCAAACCGATTCCGACGCGTCCGCCTACCATCTTCTGCTCGTTGTTGTCTTCCACACTGGAGCCGAAGGACAGCTCCGGGAGCGCGTGGCCTTCGGCCGCCGTATCGGGCTCCTCCGCCATCAGCTGCGGTCCCTGCGTCACGTAACCCACGGCAGTGGCGTACCACCAACCGCCAAGGTCGAAGCTCGAGCGGACCTGAACACCGAAATCCGACAGTATGGGAAGCAGGGGATCGGCCGGGCCCGGGGGACCGTGGTGTCCACCGTACGTCGGAGGCGGCGCCGTCATCTTGTTGATCCACGAGGGGTGCAGCCGCTCGCTGAAGACGTTGAACGGCAGGAGAAACTTCCCGACGCCGACGGTCACGTTATTGGTCAACGCGTACAGGACTTCCGCGTACTCGAGGGAGGTCTCCGTTACCCCCTCCTCGAACCCGAACTCCAGCTCGCTCTCGAACAGGAATCGGTCACGGATCTGAAAGAGGAACACCGGGCTGAGGGACGCCGAGAACTGGTTCGGCGTCGCGCCGTCCAGGAAGGTGGCGGAGTAGCCGGTGCTCCCGTACCCCGACACCAGGAAGCCGTGGAACGGGAAGACAGACTCGTCCTCGACCAGTGTCGCCCCGTCCTGCGCGGACGCGGCCGAGCCGACGAGCATGACGGCCGCCAGGGCCGCTGCCGTAGCTTTCATTGTGCCTCCGAGATTTGAAGTTTGGGGATTTCGCAGAGGTCAATCGCCCAACGACATGACGTATGCAGCCACGGCGCAGACCTCCTGGTCCGACAGCTCAGCACCGCCTTTCGGCGGCATGGGCGCCGGATGGCTCACAGGAGACGGGACCCCTTCGCGGACGAGGGCCGTCACCGTCCCGTATGACGCGGTGTCCACGTTGAGCCACTCGCCGTCCGTCAGATCCGGCGCCAGCGGCCCACCGGTCGCATCGGGTCCGTGGCAGGCCGAACAGTTACCCCGACCCGTGAAGACCGCCCGTCCCCGTTCGGTCAGTGCTTCGTCGATCTCCGGACAGGCCGCTTGGACCGGGTTCTGTGCGCCGGTCGAACCGGGCCCGATCGCCCATATTCCCACCAGCAGTGCGCCGAGTGTCAGCTTGGCTCCCACCTGCTCTCTCCTCTCCCAAGGGTCATGCGTTCCGCTTGCATGAGGCACAATGGGAGGACCCTCATGAAATACGGGTGAAGCCCGCGTTAAAACCGCTTCATAAAGGTCCGTGAGACCTCCCTTCAGACGACCCGTGATCGACTGAACGCTCCGCTGACCGTTCGTTTAGAATGAGACATGATTCATGCTGGTGTAACGGAGGTCGGGCGGGTTCACTCTGATCCATTGACATCACCCGGCCGAGCAGGCCGATCGGCGGACTCCTCGTCCAGTGGACACGTCCCGCACCCGAACCCGATCTTCTTTTTCCAGCAGCCACCGCTGCCGCACTCCCGGGGCCCGCGCTCTCGCTTGATGAGCGGGAACGCCAGAAACAGTCCCACGAGGATCGCGATCCCTACCACCGTGCTCATCAGCTCGTCTCTTCTTCCGCTGCGTCCGGACCGGGCGCGATCATCGCCTCGATCTGCTCCGTCAGGAGCGCATCCGTTACGGGACCGACGTGCTTGTAGGCGATGCGGCCCGTCGGGTCGATGAAGTACGTCTCCGGCACACCGTAGACGCCGAAGTCGATGGCGGTCCGGGTGTTCGAGTCCATGAGATTCGTCCAGCCACCCCCGCGGCGGGCCATGTACTCCTGTGCGTTGCCGCGGCTGTCCTGATACACGATCCCGATGAACCGCACGGGTGCGCCGGCCTCCTCGTAGCGCTCCCACGCCCGTACGAGTGCGGGGTGTTCCTGCCGGCAGGCGAGGCACTAGGACGCCCAGAAGTTGACGACCACGGCCGTGCCCCGAAGCTCGGACAGCGCCAGGCTATCCCCCGGGGACTCCAGGGTCTCCAGCTCGAACGACGGCGCCGGTTGGCCGACCAGCGGACTCGGGATCTCGCGCGCGTCCCGGGTCATCCCGTAGCCGAGCAGCGCCGTGAAGAGCCCGCTCGCCAGGACGCCCAGGGTCACGCGTCGGGCACGGCTCACCCGCGCCGCCTCGCCCGCTCCGGGCTGGAGCAGCCGTCCAGGCCGCAGGTAGCCTGCGGCTCACCCCGCTCACCACCCGCGAAGCGGATCACGAGCCACAGCAGCAAGCCGATACCGAGCAGCAGTCCCCAGCCGATCAGGTACTCCATCAGTTTCTCCTTTTTCTCCCAGTCGGGTACGGGCTTCTCTCCGTGTCTAAATTGATGGCCGGCCCTTGAACTGGAGGTGAAACCGGGATGAAGTCTCCTTCATCCGCATCTGGATGAAAGCCGCTTCATGCCGATCTAACCACCGATTCATGGCGCCGGCTTCAGCTTTGACCTGAAACAGCCAGGGAGGCATTCCTGTCCGGTACGAACTCAGATCACGATGTAGTTCGGGCCACGTGCCACGCGGCGCCGTCCAGGCCCTCAGACACGCGCCGGCTCGGCGACGTGTTCAATCGGGGTGTCTGGAAGGAGAACCCGGTCCTGATCCAGGCGCTGGGGCTCTGCCCGGCGCTGGCGGTGACGAACACGGTCGCCAACAGCCTGGCCATGGGCCTGGCCACGTTCTTCGTGCTCACCAGCTCCAGCGTACTGGTGTCCACCCTGAAGAACGCGATTCCGAACGCCGTCCGGATCTCCGCGTACGTGCTGATCATCGGAACGTTCGTCACCGTGGTCGAGATCTTCATGCAGGCCACCGTGCCGGCCATCCACAAGGCGCTCGGCCCGTTCATCTTCCTGATCGTTGTGAACTGCATGATCCTGAGCCGGCAGGAAGCGTTCGCGGCGAAACAGCCCGTGTTCGCGTCGCTGGTGGACGCAGCGGGCACGGGCGTCGGATTCATTCTGGCGCTACTCCTCATGGGAACGGTCCGGGAAGTCATGGGCGCCGGGAGCGTTCTCGGAGTATCGGTGTTGGGTCCCCGGTTCGAACCGTGGGTGGTCATGGCGCTGCCGCCCGGCGGCTTCTTCACCATCGGGTTCATCCTGCTCGGCATGAACGCCTGGCAGCAGCGCGGCGAAGCGAAGAAACCGGCGATCCGACGCTGGCCGCATG